>DATMSL010000913.1:0-6165 GCA_035565435.1 Dyadobacter sp.
AAGAAAGACCCAGGGGCTTCACCCGAAGCCGATTGATGGTGCCGAATTGCTGGGAGAAATCATCGCACAGATCAAAGATACAGCAAACGCGCATCGGGAAGACTCTCTTAAATTTTTCATTTACAACACCTTACCAGGAACTACAAGTGCAGCTGGTGTGAAAGCCAGGTTTTTGAAGGAAATCATCCTGGGAGAATCCGTAGTAGCAGAAATATCACCTGCCTTCGCATTTGAACTGTTGTCTCACATGAAAGGCGGTCCTTCCATTGAAGTATTGCTTGACCTCGCCCTGGGTGGGGACGCTTCTATTGCCCAACAAGCGGGAGAGGTTCTTAAAACACAGGTTTTTCTTTATGATGCCGATACCGATCGCCTGAAAGAGGCATTCAAAAGCGGCAACGAAATCGCAAAAGACATTCTGGAAAGCTACGCGAAGGCTGAGTTTTTCACCAAGCTTCCCGAAGTTCCGGAAGAGATCCAGGTCGTTACTTTTATTGCCGGCGAAGGGGACATTTCTACCGATTTGCTTTCTCCGGGTAACCAGGCTCACTCACGCTCCGACCGCGAACTGCACGGCCAATGCATGATCACTCCGAAAGCACAGCAGGAAATCAGGGCT
Source organism: Dyadobacter sp. (assembly GCA_035565435.1). Lineage (GTDB taxonomy): Bacteria > Bacteroidota > Bacteroidia > Cytophagales > Spirosomataceae > Dyadobacter. The sequence continues at coordinate 620 of DATMSL010000913.1, forward strand.
TTGCAGGCAGAGCACCCTGGCAAGAGCGTCATGCTGATCGCAGAGAAGGGTACGATGGGCGTAGGCTCATCCAGGATGTCGGGTGTGAACAACGTGGCACTTTGGACTGGTAGACAGGCAAGCCCGTATGTTCCGTTTGTGAATATCGCTCCGATCGTGGGTGGTACGAATGGAATTTCTCCGATCTTCCTCACCACAGTAGACGTTACCGGCGGTATCGGTATCGACCTTAAAAACTGGGTAAAAAAGGTGGATGCGGATGGTAATGTAGTCCGCAACGAAAACGGCGACCCTGTTTTGGAGGAAGTTTACTCCGTAGCGACGGGCACTGTTTTGACCATCAATACGCAAACAAAGAAACTTTATAATGGCGAAAAGGAGCTGATCGACATTTCGAAAGCCCTCACGCCTCAGAAGAAAGAATTTATCAGAGCCGGCGGATCATACGCCATCGTATTTGGTAAAAAAATCCAGACTGTCGCGGCGAAAATCCTGGGCATTGAACCAACGCCTGTGTTTGCTCCTTCCAAAGAGATTTCCAATGAAGGGCAGGGGCTGACCGCGGTTGAAAAAATCTTCAACAGAAATGCGGTTGGTACTACACCTGGTAAGGTTTTGCATGCAGGTTCCGACGTTCGCGTAGAAGTTAACATCGTCGGTTCGCAGGATACAACGGGTTTGATGACGGCACAGGAGCTGGAATCGATGGCGGCTACCGTGATTTCACCGATCGTGGATGGTGCATACCAGTCGGGCTGTCATACGGCGTCGGTTTGGGATAAAAAAGCGCAAGCCAATATCCCGAAACTGATGAAGTTCATGAACGATTTCGGTCTCATCACCGCGCGTGACCCAAAAGGAGAGTACCACTCGATGACCGACGTAATCCACAAGGTATTGAATGACATTACCATCGACGAATGGGCGATCATCATCGGCGGCGACTCTCATACAAGGATGTCCAAAGGTGTTGCGTTCGGTGCCGACTCCGGAACCGTTGCACTTGCACTCGCGACAGGTGAAGCATCCATGCCGATCCCCGAATCCGTGAAAGTGACTTTCAAGGGTGACATGAAGGACCACATGGATTTCCGCGATGTGGTTCATGCTACCCAGGCGCAGATGCTCCAACAGTTTGGCGGAGAAAACGTATTCCAGGGCCGCATTATCGAGGTTCACATCGGAACACTGCCAGCTGACCAGGCATTTACATTCACCGACTGGACTGCTGAAATGAAAGCGAAGGCGTCTATCTGTATCTCGGAAGACGACACGCTGATCGAATCCCTGGAAATTGCGAAAAACAGAATCCAGATCATGATCGATAAAGGCATGGATAACCACAAGCAGGTTCTTCAGGGCTTGATTAATAAGGCGGATAAGCGTATTGCGGAAATTAAATCAGGTGAAAAACCAGCGCTTACGCCGGATGCGAATGCGAAGTATTACGCGGAAGTGGTGATTGACCTCGATGTGATCGTAGAACCGATGATTGCGGATCCGGATGTCAACAACAAAGATGTTTCCAAAAGATATACCCACGACACGATCCGTCCTATCTCTTTCTATGGCGACGACAAAAAGGTAGATCTTGGCTTTGTAGGTTCATGCATGGTTCACAAAGGCGATTTGAAGATTGTTTCTCAGATGCTTAAAAATCTGGAAGAACAACAAGGCAAGGTTGAATTCCACGCACCGCTTGTGGTGGCTGCTCCTACCTATAATATCATTGAAGAGCTGAAAACGGAAGGCGACTGGGATGTGTTGCAGAAATATTCCGGTTTCGAATTCGACGACAATGCACCGAAAGTGGCTGCACGTACGGAATACGAAAACATGATGTATCTCGAACGTCCAGGCTGTAACCTTTGCATGGGTAACCAGGAAAAAGCAGCTAAGGGAGATACGGTTCTGGCAACATCAACCCGTCTTTTCCAGGGCAGGGTAGTAGAGGATTCAGACCGTAAAAAAGGAGAGTCCCTGCTTGCTTCCACGCCGGTTGTGGTATTGTCCGCAATCCTTGGACGTATTCCTAATGTGGAGGAGTACAAGGCTGCGGTAGTAGGCATCGACCTGACCAAATTTGCACCTCCTGTTAAGACACTAAGCAGATAGTAATTAGTGTTTCAATGTATTGAAACCGTGAATGTGTAATCATTAATTTAAGAGCTATGGCGTTTGACTTAGATATGATTAAGGGCGTTTATGCCCGCATGGAAGCAAGAGTAAATGCCGCCCGTAAAGTAGTGGGGCGGCCTTTGACATTGTCAGAGAAAATTTTGTACTCCCATCTGTGGGAAGGAGCGGCCACAGAAAGCCACGAACGTGGTAAGTCGTATGTAGATTTTGCTCCCGACCGTGTGGCGATGCAGGATGCTACAGCGCAAATGGCACTGCTGCAATTCATGCAGGCAGGCAGGCCGAAAGTTGCCGTTCCGTCTACGGTGCACTGCGACCACCTGATCCAGGCGGAAGTAGGTGCTGTACAGGATTTGAAGAATGCTGTCGATAAGAATAAAGAAGTATACGATTTCCTTTCCTCCGTTTCCAACAAATACGGAATCGGTTTCTGGCGGGCGGGTGCAGGTATCATCCACCAGGTGGTGCTGGAAAACTACGCATTCCCCGGCGGCATGATGATCGGTACCGACTCGCACACGCCTAATGCGGGTGGGTTGGGTATGATCGCGATCGGCGTGGGTGGTGCGGATGCGAGCGACGTGATGTCCGGTCTTGCCTGGGAATTGAAAATGCCCAAGCTGATCGGTGTGAAACTGACTGGCAAACTGAGCGGATGGACCGCTGCAAAGGATGTGATTCTTTGGGTTGCAGGGCAACTCACTGTAAAAGGGGGGACCGGCTATGTGGTAGAATATTTCGGCGAAGGAGCTGAAAGCCTTTCCGCTACCGGTAAGGGCACAATCTGTAATATGGGTGCAGAAATCGGTGCTACCACTTCGATTTTCGCCTACGATGAGAAAAGTGCTGCTTATTTGAGGGCAACGGACCGCGCCGATGTGGCCGACGCGGCGGATAAGATCAAAGAATACCTTCGTTCCGATGATGAAGTATATGCAGATCCTGCGTCTTACTACGATCAGCTTCTCGAACTGGATCTTTCCACTTTGGAACCTCATATCAACGGACCCTTCACACCGGACCTGGCGTGGCCGCTTTCCAAATTCGCTACGGCGGTAAAGGAAAACGGATGGCCGGAAGTCCTTTCGGTAGGTCTGATCGGTTCTTGCACCAACTCTTCCTATGAAGACGTAAGCCGTGCCGCTTCTCTGGCCCGGCAGGCGGTTGACAAAAAATTGCAGGTTACGTCCGAGTATACCATTACACCCGGTTCGGAGCAAGTACGGTACACGGTGGAGCGCGATGGTTTCCTGGATACGTTTGAGAAAATCGGCGGGGTAGTGCTGGCGAATGCCTGCGGTCCTTGTATCGGCCAATGGGCGCGTCACGGGGCGGAGAAGGGAGAAAAAAACTCTATTATCACCTCATTCAACCGCAACTTCTCTAAACGTGCGGATGGTAACCCTAATACGCACTCCTTTGTTGCCTCGCCCGAGATCGTAACCGCCATGGCTATTGCCGGACGTCTTACTTTCGATCCGCGTGTCGACAAGCTTGTGAACACCGATGGCGAAGAGGTATTGCTCGACGAACCGACCGGTTTGGAATTGCCCACCAGAGGTTTTGCAGTAGAAGACGCCGGCTACCAGGCTCCTGCGGAGGACGGAAGCAAAGTGCAGGTGTTGGTGAGCCCTACTTCGGACCGTCTGCAATTGCTCGAACCATTCCCTGCGTGGGAAGGAACGGACCTTACCGGATTGAAACTCCTGATCAAGGCGAAAGGCAAGTGTACCACCGACCATATTTCAATGGCTGGCCCATGGTTGAAATACCGCGGACACCTGGACAATATCTCGAACAACATGCTGATCGGTGCGGTTAACTACTACAATGAGAAGACCAACACCATCAAAAACCAGCTTACCAACCAATATTCGGAAGTACCGGCGGTGCAGCGCGACTACAAGGCACACGGCATCGGTACGATCGTGGTAGGGGACGAAAACTACGGGGAAGGTTCATCACGCGAACACGCAGCGATGGAGCCGCGCTTCCTGGGTGTACGCGCGATTTTGACTAAATCTTTCGCACGTATCCACGAAACCAACCTGAAAAAGCAAGGTATGCTGGCGCTGACGTTCGTAAATACAGCGGATTACGACAAGATTCAGGAGGACGATACAATCGATATCCTCGGCCTGGAAACATTTGCGGAAGGACAGCCTCTGACGATCGTGTTGCACCACAATGACGGCGCGACCGAGGAATTCCCTGTAAACCATACCTACAATGCCCAGCAGATCGAATGGTTCAAAGCAGGTTCTGCATTGAATATCATCCGCAAATCGGTTGGCGCTGCGTAAGCGATATTGTTATTTCAAAGTGCAAAAACGGCTCCTGATCATCGGGAGCCATTTTTGTTTTGGTTTGAAACGCAATAGTCCAGGTTGGAAATATCGGATCGAAATGCCCCGGAGGGGCAACCTGTTTGTTGCAATACAGATTCCCGCGGTTTAATGGCTTCGGAGCTGCCTCCTGCTTGTAGGATTCTATAATTCCAACGATTTTACGGCCCCGGAGAGGGACTTTTTTGCACTGTCGTTACATGCCTGACGGCATTTAAATCCGTGATGAATGCGGGGGATTGCCACCAATGTTCCGTGCCTAACGGTACTTGCGATGCATACGCGAACAAAACGTGATCGCATTACGACATCCTCAATGCACCAATTCTGTTCTACAAATGTCACGCGCCGCTGGCGCTTGTCGGCGTATTGTTTGGTTACCTGTTTGCTACCAATGCCATGTAGCTGGCGGTACTATATGTCTCTGCGCTAAGCGCCAGCGGCGCGCAATATTTGTAGCAAATAAATGGTTAGCCGCAATCGGAGAATGCCGTCGGGCATGTAACAACAAAAACGGCGTCACGCATTAATGTTGATGAACCGCAATGTGGAGGAGCAGCGCCGCATTTCAAATGTTACCTCAAATCCCGGGAAACCTCGACTTCTGTCTGCTATATGACTGGTAAAGGAAGATAAACATCCCCGTCATGATCGATACGTCGGCCATGTTGAATATGCCGGTTTGAAATAACCCGAAATTGATATGCATGAAATCAGTGACCGAGCCGTGAACAAGGCGGTCGTAAATGTTGCCGATCCCACCCCCAATGGCAAAACTCAATGCCAGCGCGCTCAGCCAGGTCAGGTTCTTTTTCGTCAATAGATAAATGATGCCAAATAGGAGTGCGATCAGCGGGATAACGGACAATACGAATATCTTGATCGAATCGGGCAGCGAACTTCCGATACTCAGGAATGCGCCCGTGTTTTCGACGTAGGTAATGGTCACGTAATCCTTGATAACGTGGATGGTCTGATAAAAACCCACATTCTCCCTTACCACGCTTTTCGAGATCTGATCGCAGCCGATATTGGCAACCAAGACTACAAGAATGGAGATAT
>DATMSL010000914.1:0-28368 GCA_035565435.1 Dyadobacter sp.
CCTTCCGGAACTTGTGGAAGCATAAGGTATTTTCACTGATCAACATCATGGGCCTGACCGTCGGGATGTCGGCCTGTCTGCTGATTTCGATGTATGTCAATTTCGAATTGACCTACGATACTTTCCATTCCAAATCCGACCGCATTTACCGGTTGGTGACCGACGTGGTTACACCTTCTGAAACCATTCACGCGGGCATTACCTCCTGGGCCTTTGGGCCGACGATCAAACAGGATTTTCCAGAGGTCGAGGCCTACACGCGCATTAATAGCGGCAGTTTCCTGGTACGGAAAGGGGATATCAAATTTCAGGAGGAAGCAACTGTATTCGCGGATTCGTCGCTTTTCCGGGTTTTTGACTTCAAATTAATTCAAGGCGATCCTAAAACAGCGCTCAAAGAACCGCTGAGCCTGGTTTTTACCGAGAAGGCGGCCAAAAAGTATTTTGGTGACAGCGATCCGGTCGGGCAGACATTGCTGCTAACCGGCGAAGGCCTCCCGGCGAAGGTTACCGGCGTAATGAAAGATATTCCCGAGAATTCGCTGATCAAGGGCGATATGTTCGTTTCGATGACGACCATGACACAACGTTTCAATCGCGAAATTGATGAACAATGGGGCAATTTCGGGGCGATGACCTACTTGCTTCTGAAACCCGGCACCGACAGTAAAGCTTTGGAGAAGAAACTGCCCGAGTACCTCGAACGTCGAGCGGGGAAGCTTATGCGTGAGTCGAAAATGTCTTACAAGCTCTTCCTCGAACCGCTGCTGGATGTGCATTTGAAGTCGGAACGGGATGTGGCCGAGAAAGGCAGCATGAACAACGTATATATATTCTCGATAGTGGCGGCATTTATTTTGCTTATTGCCTGTATCAACTTCGTGAACCTCACTACCGCACGCTCGGCGGAGCGGGCCAAGGAGGTGGGGATACGCAAGGTGGTAGGTGCTGCCAAGGGGCTCCTGGCGAGGCAGTTTGTGAGTGAATCGGTGCTGCTTTGTTTGATCGCATTTGTGTTTTCAATCACACTTTCGGCGGCGCTCATTCCACTATTTAACAATCTGGCAGGTAAAGTGATCGTGTCCGGCATATTTGCGGATCCTGCATTCCTTGCATACATGCTATTGGCAGCGATTCTGATCGGTGTTCTGGCAGGCATTTATCCGGCATTGGTATTGTCGTCGTTCGAGCCGGTGACGGTTTTGAAAGGGCGTTTTACGACCGGTATTAAAGGTATTTTGTTGAGAAAAGGGCTTGTGACGGTTCAGTTTGCCATTTCCATCGCGCTCATTATCGCCACGATGATCGTATACATCCAGATGAACTACATGCGTAATCGTGATCTCGGTTTCAGTAAGGATCAAATGCTGGTGATCAGCACCGAAGGCGATCCCAAGCGTGAGGCATTCAAAGAGTCGCTGCGCGGATTGACGGGTATTCAATCCACTGCCGCATCGTCCAGCGTTCCGGGTGGCGGAAACAGGAGCGCCTATTCTGAGATCGAAAACAAAAGCGGCGAATTGCAGATCGCCAACCTCGACCTTTATTTCGTTGATTTTGACTATATCCCGCAATTTGGCCTGAAAATGGCCGCCGGTCGACCATTTTCCCGGGAATTCGGCACGGATACAACCCAGGCGATGGTCATCAATGAAGTTGCGGTGAAACTGCTGGGTTATGCCAAACCCGAAGAAGCGCTCGGAAGGCGGTTCAAGCAATGGGGCCGCGAGGGCAAGATCATCGGGGTCATCAAGGACTTTCATTTCCGGTCTTTGCAGGAAACGATCAAACCGCTTACAATGCGCATAGAGCCGGGCGGAACGGAACTTGTCTCGGTGAAAATTGAAGGCAACCGCTTGAAGGAAACCGTAGCGGCAGTGGAGGAGAAATGGAAGGAAATTGTCCCCGGAAGGCCGTTCAGTTACTATTTTATGGACGAATTCTTCGATCGCCAATACCGGAGTGAAGAGCGTTTCGAAAAGCTGTTTTTCAACTTTGCAATCCTGGCGATATTCATTTCCTGCCTCGGTTTGCTGGGGCTGGCGTCGTACAGCACCACGCAGCGTACCAAGGAAATAGGTGTTAGAAAAGTGATGGGGGCGTCTATTGCCAGCATCGTGGGACTTCTTTCCATGGATTTTCTTAAGCTGGTACTCTTCGCATTTGTGGTGGCGTCACCGATTGCCTATTTTGGAATGGATCGTTGGCTGGAAAATTTTGCCTATCGGACGGATATTTATTGGTGGGTTTTCCTGATCGCAGCGGTGTTATCCACGGTTATCGCTTTCGCGACGGTCAGTTTCCAGAGCATCAGGGCCGCTGTCATGAACCCGGTGAAGAGTTTGCGCAGCGAATAGACCCTATGATCACGTCCCGTTCCAAATCGAACGGGACGTGTCCGATACCGGACACCGCGGATTTGTTTTGTTAATAAGTAAAAAATTGATTTTCAGATAGTTATAATATTGTAATTGGCTGGTGCATAATTTGACTGTCGGATTGAAGAATCCATCCGTCCATCTTCGTAACCCGCGCAGTTATGATATCCAGTTATCTGAAAATCGCTCTCCGGAGCCTTTGGAATAAGAAGGCTTTCGCCTCCATTAATATCTTCGGACTGGCAATCGGGTTAGCGACTTGCATGCTGATCCTCCTTTTTGTGCAGCACGAACTGAGCTACGACCGATTCAACCGAAATGCAGACCGCATATTCAGGGTCACATTGCATGGCCGGATCGGTGGTAACGATATTAACATCGCGGGTGCGTCGGCTCCCGCAGGGCCCGCTCTCATGCGCGATTACCCGGGTGTGGAGGCGTACGCGAGGCTCAGCAGCAGTGGTACTTTCCTTGTCAAAAACGGTGAAAAGCGTTTTTTGGAAGAGCGTGTCATTTTCACCGACTCCAACTTCTTTAATTTCTTTTCCATACCCCTTTTGAAGGGCGATGCCAAGACCGTGCTGAAAGAGCCGAAGACGGTCGTTCTGACCCGATCTATGGCATTGAAATACTTCGGAAATCAGGATCCGATCGGGAAAAGCCTCGATATGGGCAATATCGGTGCGTTCCGTGTGACGGGCGTTTGTGAGGATGTGCCATCCAATTCGCATTTCCACTATAATTTCTTCGGATCGATGAAATCGGTCACACTGGGGGACAAATGGCTGTCGAGTGGCGCCCATACCTACATTCTGCTGCGTAACGGTTATCCGGTTGAAAAACTTTCGGCTCAGATGCCGCAGATGGTACGGAAGTACATCGGGCCCGAAATCCAGGAGTTCCTGGGCATGAGTTACGACGAATACCTGCGCAAAGGCGACAAGTTTGGTTTAGGTTTGCAGCCATTGACCGACATTCACCTCACTTCCAATCTCGAAAATGAGCTGGAAGGTAATAGCAACATCAAATACATCTACATATTCACCGTCATCGCGGCGTTCATTCTACTGATTGCCTGCATCAACTTTATGAACCTGTCGACTGCGGGTTCAGCAGGGCGGGCGAAGGAAGTCGGCGTCCGGAAAGTAATGGGCTCCGTGCGGCAGCAACTCATGGCGCAATTCCTGATCGAATCCGTTTTGGTGACGTTTTTTGCACTTCTGGTAGCATTGGTGCTGGTGGTGTTGCTTTTACCCGGTTTCAATGATCTGGCAGGCAAACAGTTCGATCTCCAATCCATTCTGAATGCACGGATGATCGGCTATGCCCTGGCCGGATGCTTGATCGTGGGGCTGCTCGCAGGCAGCTACCCGGCATTTTTCCTGTCTGCTTTCAGGCCGGTGGCTGTGCTGAAAGGAAGTATTCAGGCGGGCGTAAAAAGCGGATGGCTCCGGAATACGCTGGTTACCATTCAATTTGTAGTTTCCATCGTGATGATCATCGGCACGATGGTCGTTTACCAGCAACTCCGTTTTATTCAGAACAAGAATCTGGGTTTTGATAAAGAACAGGTGCTGATCCTGCATGATACCCATTTGCTGGGGGATAAGGCTAAGACCTTCAAGGAGCAGCTGAGGAGCCTCTCGGCAGTGAGCAGCGTGACGCTGGCAGGTTATGTGCCTGCGGGAAATTCCAACAACGGTACGGACGGTTTTCTGCCCGAAAATGCCGACAACAATATTACGCCATATCGTTTCACGACTTACCAGGTGGACGAAGACTACCTGAAAACGCTGGGGATCGGCCTGGTTGCTGGCCGGAACTTTTCGAAAGCCTTTGGCGGCGACAGCGCTTCCGTACTGATCAACGAGGCGGCGGTAAAGCAATTCGGCTGGAAAGACCCGATCGGAAAGCGTATCAGAACCATCGGTAACGGCACGCCGGAAAGCAAGCGGTTTTATACCGTGGCAGGTGTTACCAAAGACTTCCACTTCCGCTCTATGCACGAGCGTATTGCCCCTCTGGTGATGTTCTATGGAGGAGACCAGTACCAAATAGCTGTCAAAATTAAAACGAACGATATTCCGGGTGTGCTCAAAACTTTGGAAAAGACCTGGAAGGCAACAACGGACAACCCGTTTGGCTATTCTTTTCTGAATGAGCGTTTTAATAACATGTATGAATCGGAGCAACGAGTAGGAAGGCTGTTCGGGATTTTTGCCGGGCTCGCGGTCGTGATCGCCTGCCTGGGGCTGTTTGGCTTGGCCGCGTTTACGACGATCCAGCGGACCAAGGAAATAGGGGTGCGCAAAGTGCTGGGTGCTTCGGTATGGAGTATCGTCTCGTTGCTTTCCAAGGATTTTGTAAAACTCGTCGGTATTGCCATTGTTATAGGCTCGCCGCTGGCGTGGTATGGCATGAACACGTGGCTGTCGGACTTTGCCTATAAAGTCAGCATCGAATGGTGGGTATTCCTCGTTGCGGGTGTGCTGGCTGTGAGCGTGGCTTTGCTGACGGTTAGTTTCCAGAGTATCAAGGCAGCGTTGGTGAATCCGGTGAAGAGTTTGAAAAGCGAGTAGAGGAGGATGGAGGAAAGGAAGGATGGAGAAGGGAAAAGCCATCATCCCTTTCCTCCATCCTCCCTCTCTTCCCGAAAAAATAAAAATATGATCAACACATCTTTAAAATTCACATTTCGCAGTCTGGCGAAGCATAAGGTTTATGCCGGTATCAACCTCATTGGCCTGGCCGTGGGGATGGCTGGCGCGGTTGTGTTGTTCCAGTTAGTGAAGTACCATCTCAGTGTGGACAGTTACCATGCCAATGCCGACCGGACCTACCGGGTGGTGGTGGATCTCAACCTCGAAGACGGTTCCGTGGAGCAGGAGCGGGGCTCGGCTTATGTTTTGCATGAAACGTTGAAAAAGGAGTTCAGCTACGTGCAGGACGCCGCTTACCTGGCGCATAAGGAGCTCACCATCCGGGTCGATCACGAAGGTGCCTCGCGCAAGTTCATGGAGAAGGATCATCTGGCTTTTACGAACCCGGACTTCTTTAAAATATTTGACTATAAATGGATTAGCGGCACTGCTTCGGCGATGGTAGCGCCCAATCAGGCCGTCGTAACGGAACGCTATGCCCGGAAATATTTCGGAAACGGAAACGCCATGGGTAAGGTAATCCGCGCGAATAACCGGGAAAATATTGTGATCGCAGGCATTGTGGCCGATTATCCCGATCAAACCGATTTTAAACAGGACATTTTCATTTCGCTGCCCACCATAAAAAAGATCGTTCCGGATTATGGCTACGAAGATTGGGGTTGGATCGACGGCGGTCGCGAAACTTTCATAACGCTTCGTTCACCGGAAGATAAGGCGGCATTTGAAGCACAAATGCCGGCATTCGCCAACAAATATTACGGTGCCGACGGCAAGGTTTTTCATTACCATTTGCAGGATTTGTCGGACGTGCATTTCAATGTGGCTTATGGCGGGAAAATCAAGTACAACACGATCGTCGTGTTGGCCACGGTGGGAATATTGCTCATTCTTATAGTCTGTTTCAACTTCATTAATCTCTCGACGGCACAAGCATTCAAACGCAGCAAGGAGGTGGGAGTAAGAAAAGTGCTGGGCGTTTCCCAGGCGCAGATTTTCTGGCTTTTTATACAAGAAACTGCATTGTTGACCTTTACCGCAGGCGTCATTTCCCTGGCACTCGCATGGCTTTTTGCACCGATGCTTAGCCAGTGGCTGGGCTTGAACGTGCGCATAGATATCCTCAGAGATCCTCAGTTGCTTGTTTTCTGTACGGCATTGTTGCTGTTTGTGGTTGTGCTGGCCGGCATTTATCCCGCATTCGTGATTGCCAGGTTCAGCCCCGTGAAAGCCATTAAGGGGTTGTTGAAGGAAAATAACCGAAGCTTTTTTTCGGTCAGAAAAGGGCTGGTTGTGACACAATTCAGCATTTCATTCGTCTTGACAGCCGTATCGACGCTGATCATCCTGCAATCCGAATTCCTGAAAAACAAAGACCTCGGAATGGATAAAGACCTGATCCTGCACGTGAATTTGCCTGAAACTGAAACCAGCAAGCTGGCGGCCCTACGTAACGAACTGTCTGCATTGCCCGAGGTTGCGGACCTTTCGTTTTTCAGAAGCGCCCCTTCGGTTCAGACCAGCGGCGGCGGAACGATCAAATTCGAAAACCGCGATTGGGAGAAATTCGTAGCCCGGTCGAGAGCCGCGGATGAGCATTTTGTAAAAACTTACGGATTGAAACTCGTTGCAGGCCGTGCTCCGGCGCATTCGGATACGCTCCATGAACTGCTGATCAACCGGAAACTGGTGCTGGCATTAGGATTGAAAACGCCCGAAGCTGCTTTGAACCGTCGGCTGCACGTCGGCGATGCAGGCAAAACCGGTACCATTGTGGGTGTATTGTCTGATTTCAACAATGGCGACCTGTATACGGGCATTGAACCAACGATCGTATTCGCCGATCAGTCGCGCTACCGTTGGGCCGGGGTGAAGCTGAGCCGCGTGAATGCGTCGACTATCAGCCGGATTGACGCCGTTTGGGAGAAACAGTTTCCTGAAAATGTATTTGAATACAGTTTCTATGACGAGGAGATTGCGAAATTCTATCAACGCGAGGAGCTCGCGACGCGCCTGACGACCACTTTTGCATTGCTATCGGTGTGTCTTTCATGCCTCGGGTTATTCGGACTGGCCATTTTTGCCATCGAGCAGCGGACCAAGGAAATAGGTGTGCGGAAGGTACTCGGTGCCTCCGTAGCAGGTATTACGGCTATGCTGTCGATGGATTTCCTGAAACTGGTGCTCGTAGCGATCGTGATCGCCAGTCCGATCGCGTGGTATTTTATGAATCGCTGGTTGCAGGACTTCGCCTACCGGATCGACATCCATTGGGGCATTTTCGCCTGGGCAGGTTTCCTGGCGGCCGGTGTTGCCTTACTGACGGTTGGTTTTCAGAGTGTTAAGGCGGCATTGGTGAATCCGGTGACGATTTTGAAAAGGGAATAAGGGAGGAGGAAGAAAGGGAGGATGGAGAAATGGGACTACGAATACTTCTCCTTTCTTCCCTTTCCTCCATCCTCCTCTCCTCCCACAAAACCAAGATACCATTATGATAAGAAGTTACCTGAAAATCGCATGGCGTAGCCTGATCAAGGATCGGCAGTTTACGCTGCTCAATCTACTGGGCCTTTCCACGGGGCTGGCTTGTACATTGCTGATCTATCTCTGGGTGACCGATGAGTTGCGGGTTGACAGGCATAACGACAAGGACGCGCATCTGTTCCAGATTATGATGAACCAGCCGCAGGAGGATGGTATCAAGACAGGCGAACATACGCCGGGCCTGCTGGCCGATGCATTGAAAGCAGAGATGCCGGAGGTGGAGTTGGCTACGACGGTTGTACCCGCGGAATGGTTTTCGAACAAAGGCGTTGTGTCGGTCGGAGAAATTCAATTGAAAGCCGGCGGGCAGTTCGTCAGCCGCGACTATTTCGATGTTTTCACCTGTCCTTTCACGCAGGGGGATGCGAGCGCGGTGACGGGCGACAAGAACACGCTGGCACTGTCTGAAGGAATGGCTGAAAAGCTTTTTGGTACCGGGCAGAATGTGGTTGGAAAGACGGTGAAATGGGACGAGGGGCAGTTCAGCGGGCTTTACCGCGTGGGAGGTGTGTTCAAAAGCAATCCACGTAATGCGAGCAACCAGTTCGATATTCTCTTCAATTTCGAGCAGTTCAAGGCGCGGCGGCCGGGTATGGAAAACTGGCGCAACAGCGATCCGAATACATTTGTAATTCTCAAAAGCGGCGCAGACCTGGCGTCGTTCAACGAGAAGATCCGGCATTTTCTGAAAACCAAGGATAAGGACAACGATTTCCAGCTTTTCGCGATCCGCTACTCTGACAAATACCTTCACGGACAATTCGAAAATGGCGTGCAGACGGGCGGGCGTATTGCGTACGTGAGGCTGTTTTCGGTAATAGCGGTGTTCATCCTGGTGATCGCCTGCATTAATTTTATGAACCTTTCCACGGCCAAAGCTTCGGGTCGGATGAAGGAAGTAGGGATCAAAAAAGTGGTGGGAGCTCTGCGAAGCTCGCTGGTCGTGCAGCATTTGAGCGAATCGCTGATGATCACCTTCGTGTCGTTGCTCGTGGCGGCGGGCATGGTCATGCTCCTATTGCCGGAGTTCAACAGCATTACAGGCAAGCAGATCACCCTTTCCCCCGATCCGACGCTGATTTTAGCCGCATTGTTTATTACGCTGATCACCGGCCTGCTGGCGGGGAGCTATCCTGCATTGTATTTGTCGGGCTTCGATCCGGTTTCCGTTTTGAAAGGCAAACTGAAAAATACCGCCGGGGAGTTGCTCGTACGGCGGGGGCTGGTCGTGTTCCAGTTTGCGGTGTCTGTCATTTTCATCGTTTCGGTGATCGTTGTTTACCGGCAAATCCAGTTTATCCAGAACCGGAACCTTGGCTACAACCGCGACCATATTATTCATTTTGAAATACCGCTTGAAATGGATTCGCTGAAATTGAAAGCAGCGGAGGGGTTTCTGGGCGAAGTGAAAAATACCCCGGGCGTAGTGAATGCTTCGAGCTATTACCATAACCTTACGGGCCAGCACGGCGCAATCTCCGGTTTCGAATGGCCGGGTAAACCTTCCGGGACGGATATTGAGTTCTCGAATCTGGAAGTAGGTTACAATTTCATGGAAACAGTGGGTATGACGCTGCGCGAGGGACGGTTTTTCTCCCAAAACCAGAATGCGCGGAATGAAATCATATTCAACGAATCGGCTATTAAAAGTATGGGGCTTAAAGATCCTGTTGGTAAGACGGTGAAGTTCTGGGGTATGGAGCGGCAGATTGTCGGCGTGGTGAAGGATTTCAATTTCGAATCATTGTATGAACCCGTGAAACCCTGCTTTTTCCAGATGTATCCCATTATGCCGAATGTGATGGTGAAAATTCAAAGCGGCGCCGAGGAGCAAACAATTGCCCGCTTGCGGAAGCTTTTTCAGGATCGTCACAAGGGACTGGTGTTCGATTACCAGTTTCTGGATGAAAATTACAAGGCGCTGTATGCTTCGGAGCGGCGGGTAGGAGTCCTCTCACGCTATTTTGCCGGGCTGGCGATTGTGATTTCCTGTCTCGGGCTTTTCGGGTTGGCCGCATTTTCGGCCCAACGCAGGCAGAAGGAGATTGGTATCCGTAAGGTAGTGGGTGCCTCGGTGAGCAATGTGGTGCTGATGCTTTCCATGGATTTTATCAAACTCCTGGTAATCGCATTGCTCATCGCATTCCCGCTGGTAGGCTGGGTAATGTACCAGTGGCTGGCCAATTTCGCATTCCGCATTGATCTAGATGCCGGAATTTTCCTGTTCGCTGCCGCCGGCCTCGCGCTCATCACGCTCGCGACGGTAGGTTTTCAGGCAGTGAAGGCGGCGTTAGTGAATCCGGTGACGAGTTTGAAAAGGGAATAAAGGAGGAAGGAGGAAAGGGAGGAAGGGGTTTGTAAACTTTCTCCCACTTTCCATCCTCCTTTCCTCCCCAAAAAATACGATCATGCTTAAAAACTATCTAAAAATTGCATTCCGTAACCTCGTCAAAAGCAAGGGGTACTCGGCTATTAACATCGGTGGGTTGGCTGTGGGAATGGCCGTGGCCATACTGATAGGCCTTTGGGTTTATGACGAATTCGCGTTTAACCGCTATCACGCCAACTACGACCGCATCGCGAAGGTGGTAGAACGAGGCGTTTTTGAGGGGAAAACCTACGATGGCGGCGAGCACACTTCGTACCCGTTGGGGCAATACCTCCAAGAGCATCACAAAGACGATTTCGAATACGTGGTTCAGTCGTCATGGACTGACGAGCATATTCTGGCCTACAAGGATAATAAGTTTACCAAAAAAGGCGCGTATATGAGCACGGGCGCCCCACACTTGTTCACACTGCATATGCTTAGGGGCTCGCGCGATGGCCTTCAAGAACGCAATTCGATCCTGATCTCGGAATCGGTAGCGGAAGCCTTGTTCGGTAAGGAAAACCCGATGGACAAGATCGTGAAGCTCGATAATCAGTTCGATATGACGGTGACGGGCGTTTATGAGGATCTACCCTACAATACAGAATTCCGTGAATTGACTTTCGTCGCGCCCTGGGACTTGTATGTCGCGACGCAGAGTTGGGTGCGTGATGCGCGGGATAAAGAGCAATGGGACAATAACTCGTGGCAACTGCTGACACAAATCCGCCCTAACTCGACTTTCGAAGGAGTTACGGATAGAATCAAAAATATCAAAATGGAACACACGCCGGGAGCACGGTTCCTGAAACCGCAAAACTACTTGCTACCGATGTCGAAATGGCACTTGTACGGCACCTGGGACGATGCCGGTCAGGCCGATGGGCGCATTCGTTATGTATGGCTTTTCGCGATTATCGGGGCGTTTGTGTTGCTGCTGGCGTCGATCAATTTTATGAATCTCAGCACGGCGCGTTCCGAAAAACGCGCGAAAGAGGTCGGTATCCGGAAGGCGATCGGTTCGATAAGAGGACAGCTGATCAACCAGTTTTTCAGCGAATCGTTCATGGTGGTCTTTCTGGCATTTGTGCTCGCGATTCTGATCGTGGTGCTTGTGCTGCCGTCGTTCAACGAAATTGCCGACAAACGCATCGACTTTCCATGGGGGAACTGGTATTTCTGGCTGGCAGGATTTGCATTCTGTTTCCTGACGGGACTCTTGTCGGGCAGTTACCCGGCATTGTACCTATCGTCGTTTCAGCCGGTGAAGGTTTTGAAAGGGACGTTCAATGCCGGCCGGTTTGCTGCAATGCCTCGTAAAGTGTTGGTGGTGTTGCAGTTCACAGTGTCTGTGACGCTGATCATCGGTACGGCCATTGTATACAAACAGATCCAGTACGCCAAGGACCGGCCGGTTGGCTACGACCGGAACGGACTGATCACGGTTGAAATGAATACGCCCGAGCTATACAGTCAGTACAACAGGCTTCGAGGGGAATTGCGGGAGACCGGGGCGGTGGAGGAAATGGCCACATCCTCGTCGCCGTCGACATTCCTGGGCTCCAACAATGGTGGTTTCAGCTGGCCGGGTAAGGATCCGAACCTGCACGATAACTTTGGGACCATCGGAGTCTCCCATGATTTTGGCAAAGCCGTCGGCTGGCAATTCATAGGCGGTCGTGATTTTTCACGCCAGTTCTCTACCGATTCTTTGGGGATGGTGATGAATGAATCTGCGATGAAATACATGGGTTTCTGGCAACCATCAGATATTGTGGGCCAAACGGTGAAATGGGGCGATAACCCTCATAAAGTGGTCGGGGTGATCCGTGACATGGTGATGGGCTCACCGTTCAGCCCGGTACGTCCTACATTATTTATGGTTAACTACGGATGGGCGAATTTCATCAGTATCAAACTCAAACCGGGGCTGCCGTTAAGGCAATCGCTGGCGAAGGTGGCGGCGGTTTTTCGTGAGGTGAATCCCGGCGCGCCATTCGATTACAAATTCACGGACGAAGAATATGCACGGAAATTCGCGGCGGAAGAACGCATTGCTACGCTGGCAACGGTGTTCGCCGGGTTGGCGATATTTATCAGTTGTCTCGGGTTGTTCGGCCTTGCATCTTTCACCGCCGAGCAGCGGACCAAGGAAATTGGTGTGCGGAAAGTGCTGGGCGCTTCCGTGTCCAATTTGTGGGCATTGCTATCGCGTGAGTTCGTACTGCTGGTCATCATATCCTTCCTGATATCAACGCCTACCGCATGGTATTTCCTGAACGGCTGGCTCCAGAAATATGAGTACCGAACCGAAATTCCGTGGTGGATTTTCGCCGCCGCCGGGGGCGGTGCACTGCTGGTGACGCTCGCAACAGTAAGTTACCAGGCAATCAGGGCAGCGCTGCTGGATCCTGTGAAATCGTTAAGGTCGGAATGAGGAAAATGGGAGGAAAGGGAGGATGGAGGAACGGATAAGCTTTTCTTTCAACCTTTCCTTCCTCCCTTTTCTCCATCCTCCTTCCTCCCAATTAAAAAAACAATGCTAAAAAACTACCTGAAAATCGCCTTTCGCAATCTCTTGAACAACAAGGGGTATACTGCTATTAATGTGTTCGGATTGGGGCTGGGGCTGGCGACTTGCCTGCTCATTGTGCTCTATGTTTCCGATGAGCTGAGTTTTGATAAACACCATCGGTCGGCCGACCGGCTTTTCCGCGTTGCGATGGAAGCCCGGAATGAGAAATGGGCAGGGACGCCCGGGCCATTGGCTGCCGGTCTCCAATCCGATTTCCCGGAAGTTAAATCCGTGGCGCGGGTGCTGAAATTTTCAGGCATGGACCGTATGCTGCTCGAAAATCGCAACGGCGGGCAAATCACGCGATTCTATGAAAACAACGGCTATTATGCCGATTCGACGCTGTTCGATGTATTGACTTACGACTTCAAATATGGAAATGCCCGTGAGGCGCTCAGCCGGCCTAATACCCTGATACTTTCCGAGCAGGTGGCTGAAAAGTTGTTCGGAAGTGTTGATCCTGTGGGTAAGGTAATCCGTGTCGGGCTGACGTTCGGCGATTTTGACTACACGGTCACGGGTGTTTATCGGAACAATAAAAAATCGCACATCGATGCCCGCTTCTTTTTATCCATGCAGAACGGCGATATGGGAGGCTGGGTTGCGAGCCAGAATAACTGGGCGATCAATAATATTTTTCATACTTACGTGAAACTCCGGGAAGGCACCGACCCGGCTGCATTCGAATCCAAACTGACCCCATTCCTGAACCGGCATGGCGCAGCGGACCTGAAAGCATTGGGCATTTCCAAGGAACTGTTCATTCAGCCGGTAACCGACATTTACCTGAAATCCAATATCGGGAACGAGATCGCCCCTAACGGCAGCATGACCTACCTGTATATTTTCGGGTCGATTGCGGTATTCCTGCTGCTCATTGCCTGCATCAATTTCATGAACCTCAGCACTGCGCGCTCCGAAAAGCGGGCAAAAGAAGTAGGTGTGCGGAAAGTGCTGGGCGCGGTCAGGAATGCGCTGGTGTACCAATTCCTGGGAGAGTCGATGATGCTGGCAGCCCTGGCACTTGCCATTGCCGTGCTCGTAGTGCAGCTGCTTTTGCCTTACTTCAACGATCTGACGGGCAAAAATCTGGATATGTTTGTGCATCCGGCATTTCTGTACTGGATGACGGGGATTACCCTGTTTACCGGGCTTGTAGCGGGGCTTTATCCAGCCTTCTATCTGTCTTCATTCAGGCCGGTGAGCGTCCTCAAAGGCCGGCTGGTGAATATCGCTTCGGCCGCGCTGCTGCGAAAAGGACTGGTCGTGTTTCAATTCACTGTATCGATTATCCTCATTCTCGGAGCGATCGTGATCGGTCAGCAATTGTCTTTTCTTCAAAATCAGAACCTGGGTTTTGACAAGGAACAGAAACTGGTAGTGCCGTTCAGAAATGAAAAAGCCACGGCCAATTTCAATGCGTTCAGGGAAGAAGTGCTGCGCATTCCCGGTGTGGAGACAGCAACCAGCGGATCGGTATACCCGGGCATTGAAAATATTGAAGACCTGCTTTTTTACGCAGAAAATAAGACTGTTCACGATGCCGTCGATATTCATTTCGCAACTGTCGGCGACGATTATGTTGAAACCCTGGGTTTGAAAATGGCCGCTGGCCGTTCCTTTACCAAAGCATTCAGCGGAGATTCCAGCAGCATAATTCTGAACGAGACGGCTGTTCGGGAGCTGGGTTACGATGTGGGCTCGGTAATCGGCAAAAATGTGTTTTTCGAGCTGGCCGGGCAGCGCCGGAGTTTGCAAGTGGTAGGTGTAGTGAAGGATTTCAACTTCCGCAGCCTGCATGAAGGCATCAAACCTTACGCGCTTACTACCAGCATTACCGACAAATACCAGTATTTCATTGCCAACGTAAAAACCAAAGATTACGCCGGTGTAGCGGCATCGCTGGGAGCAGTCTGGAAGAAGCTTAATCCTGACATTCCATTTACCTATTCATTCCTCGATCAGGATTTTCAGAAGAATTATGAAAAGGAACGACGGACGGGCAGTATCGTACTGTATTTCACTTGCATTGCGGTAATCATTGCCTGCCTGGGCCTGTTCGGGCTGGCGGCATTTTCTGCGGAACGACGAACAAAGGAAATTGGCGTCCGGAAAGTGCTGGGCGCGTCGGTGGGCAGCATTGTAAGTATGCTTTCGGGCGAATTTCTCTCGCTCGTATGCATTGCGCTCGTGATCGCGACGCCTGTTGCGTGGTGGGGCATGCGGGAGTGGTTGCAGGGGTTTGCCTACCAGGTAGGCATCCAATGGTGGATTTTCCCGGTTACGGGGCTTTTCGCAATACTTGTGGCACTGTTAACGGTCGGCTTCCAGAGTGTGAAGGCGGCTTTGATGGATCCGGTGAAATCGTTGAAAAGGGAATAAGGAGGAAAGGGACCTCAAGTGTTCCTCGCTTCTTCCTAAAGACAAATAAGCCATGATAAAAAACTACCTTAAAATTGCGTTACGGACGCTTGCGCAGAGCAAGGTCTATTCGGTGATCAACATTACCGGGTTGAGTATCGGGCTGGCGGCAGCGATGCTGATCATGCTGTATACCAAGGACGAGGTTAGCTACGACGGCTTTCATGCCAACAATCCGAATATTTACCGGATCACTTTCAAATCGGTGAACCCGGCCGGTGTACTGGAAAATACCAGCGGCATTACCGGTTTTCTGCCCGGGCCGAAATTTGCGGTAGCTACTCCCGAAATCGAGGCGTTTACCCGGTATCGGCAGCACCGGAACGATGTGAAGCTGGGCGATCAGGTGGTCAGCCAGGATGTATACCAGGCCGATCGCGATTTTTTCAGGATATTCTCTTTTCCATTGCTCAGCGGCAATCCGCTCACCGCGCTCGCCCGACCGCGTTCGGTGGTTATTTCGGAAGAGATGGCCGAGAAGCATTTTGGGACCGTCGATGCGCTTGGCAAGACAATGCTTTTCAAGGATTCGTTCGACGAACATGCCGCTTTCGAACCTTTCGTGGTGACCGGCGTTGCGGCCAAATGCCCTCAGAATTCATCGATCCGGTTCGATTTTTTACAGCCATTGCCCGTTCCCGAATCGCAAATGCAGGGGGAAGCATGGTTCAATAGCTCGCTAAACACATTTGTGAAACTGACTCCCGGCGCAAGTACCAAAGCTGTGAGCGCGACGATGAACCGTATTTACCAGTCCGACGCCCGCGACGCGATGAAAGCCGTTGCGGAAAAGTACGGCCTGGTCAACAAGCGGTATTACGGATTGCAGCCATTTACGGCCATCCACCTTGATTCTCAACTGAACGCCGAAAATGGTTTGGTAAATGGCAGTAAGCCCTTGTTTTCCTACGTTCTTTCGGGCATAGCATTGTTCATTTTACTGATCGCGTGCATCAATTTCGTAAACCTGACCGTCGCACGGTCGCTGAAACGTGCCAAGGAAATCGGAGTGCGGAAGGTGGTCGGCGGCGGGCGGTACCAGCTCGCGGCCCAGTTTCTCGGCGAGTCCTTTGTACTGTGTTTTGCAGCATTTGTGTTGGCGGTTCTGTTGGTGGAGTCTGTTTTACCTACATTTAATCAACTCTCCAATAAGGCCCTGGCGCTTTCCTACCTGTTCGACTGGCAGCTGATCGTGGGCTATATGGCACTGTTTGTGCTCACGGCATTGCTGGCGGGCTTCTATCCGGCCATCGTGCTCTCGGGTTACGATCCGGTGAAGACGCTTTACAGCAGGTTCAACTTTTCGGGAAGGAATTATCTTCAAAAAACACTGGTAGTAGTCCAGTTCGCACTAGCTTCTTTCCTGATCATTGTCACGCTGACCATGCGTTCCCAATTCAATTTCCTCACGAATATGGAACTGGGCTACAACGATCAAAATCTGATTAGTATTGAAAAACAAAACCTTACGAGGGCGGAGGCCCGGCTACTGACCGATGAACTACTGAAAAGTCAGTCGATTGCGGCCGTCGTACCCAAAAACGGGGGGCAATGGGGTACCATAGCGAGGATCAACGCCGGCACGGATATGGACTTTTCTTACGAAACCGTTGGTTCCAACTATCTCTCAGTGTTGCAAATATCCCTGGTGCAGGGCAGGACATTTTCAGGAGAACTGGCTTCGGATTCTACGAAGGCTGTGCTCGTCAATGAGGCATTTGTTAAAAAGGCAGGCTGGAAGAAGCCGCTGGGGCAGAAGGTGGATTTTTGGTACACCCCAGGTGAGAAATACACGGTGGTAGGTGTTGTGAAAGACTATCATTTCCAGTCGCTGACGACGGGCATTCGGCCGCAACTTTTCACCATGAAACCGGGCAATCCGTTCGGGAAGGTATTTATCCGCATCAAGCCCGGTATGGAATCTGCTAGTCTTGCACACATTGGAAAGACATTCCGCAAACTTTTCCCGCTGGTGCCTTACAGCTATCAGTTTGTTGATGAAGCAAACCTGAAAAGCTACGAATCGGAGGCGAAATGGAAGCAGATCATGCTTTTCGGTGCGGTGCTGACGATCTTTATTTCCAGTATCGGGTTGTTTGGCCTGGCGACGCTCGCAGCCGAGCGGCGCACGAAGGAAATCGGCATCCGCAAAGTGCTTGGAGCGTCGATTGCGGGTATTGTGGCATTGTTATCCACGGATTTTGTCAAACTCGTAGCCCTGTCCTTCGTCCTGTCATTCCCGGCTGCCTATTATGCCATGCAGAAATGGCTGGAAAACTATCCTTACAAAGTCGAAATAAGTGCCTGGATATTCCTCTCGGCGTCCGGACTGTCGTTGCTGATTGCCTTGTTCACAGTCAGTTTCCAATCCGTGCGAACGGCATTGATGAATCCTGTTAAATCTTTGAGGAGGGAGTAAGGAGGAAGGGGAGGAGGGAGGAAAGGGATGACAACTCCTTCCTTCTTCCTCCTTCCTCCCCTTCCTCCCTTTCCTCCCTTTCCTGCCAAAACAAACAAAACAATGCTAAAAAACTATTTAAAAATCGCGCTCCGCAACCTTGTGAAAAACAAGGGTTATGCTTCGATCAACATCCTGGGTTTGGCGATGGGAATGGCGGTGGCGCTGCTGATCGGCCTTTGGGTGCGGTATGAATGGAGCTTTGATAATTTTCATAAAAACCGGGCAAGTATTGCCAGGGTTATGAAAAAGACCCATTTCAATGGCGAGAAGGATACGGGAAACGGTATCATGCTCCCGTTGGCGACCGAGCTGCGTACGAATTTCTCCGAGGCAAAGTATGTCACGCGGCTCGATTGGGGCGATAAGCATAGCCTTGTAGCCGGTGACCAAAAATTGAGCAGGCCGGGCCATTATGCCGATCCCGGCTTCCTGAAAATGTTCACATTCCCGCTCGTCAAAGGCAACGCGGAGCAGGTTTTGAAGAACCCTTATTCCATTGTACTCACGGAATCACTCGCACATGCGCTGTTCGGTAATGCGGAGCCGGTTGGAAAGGTGATCCGGGTCGACAACCAGTTTGAAGTGATGGTAACGGGCATATTGAAGGATATTCCGAAGAATTCCTCATTACAGTTCGATTACCTGATGCCCTATGAACTAAATATCGCTACCTCCGACTTTGTTCGCGGAGCGCAGGATCAATGGGGTAACAATTTTCTGCAAACCTTTGTGCAGTTGAACGATGGCGTTACGCCGGAGGCGTTTTCGGCCCGCATTGCCAACCTGGTGCGGACGAAGATGAACGATAAAGACGAGAGCCTGCTCTTTGTACATCCGATGCCGAAATGGCATTTGTTTGGTGAGTTCAAGGATTGGGTGAATACCGGCGGAGCGATCGAATATGTGCGGCTTTTTTCTGTGATCGGCATGCTGGTGCTGCTCATTGCTTGCATTAACTTTATGAATCTCAGTACCGCGCGTTCGGAGAAACGGGCGCGGGAAGTAGGCATTCGTAAGGCAGTCGGTTCGCAACGGCAGCAGCTCATCGCACAGTTCCTCACGGAATCGTTGCTCACGGCATTGCTGGGTTTCGTGATCTCGCTGGTGATTGTCAAGGTCACATTACCTTACCTTAAAAATGTCGGTTTTGAGAATGTTACGTTTAGTTTGGACGATATTCCATTGATGGCCGTTGCATTAGCGGGCTGCGTCGTCACGGGCTTGCTGGCGGGAAGCTATCCGGCATTATACCTGTCGGGATTTGTGCCTGTAAAAGTGCTGAAGGGTACTTTCCAGGTAGGTAGGGCAGCCAATTTACCGCGAAAGATATTAGTCGTTACCCAGTTCACATTCTCGATCGCCCTGATCATCGGGACAGTGATCGTGTTTCAGCAGATCCAGCATGCGAAGAACCGTCCTATGGGCTACAATCCCGACAAGTTGATATGGATGAGCCTTTCCAGCGACCTTCAAAAGAATTTCATTCCGATGAAGAACGAGTTGCTGGAAAGTGGATATGTGGAAGCCGTGAGTAAAACATCGAGTCCGATGACGGGTGTGTACAATCAATGGGAAGGGTTTTCGTGGCCTGGTAAGGACCCGCAGAGCCAGCCATTATTTTCGGCATTGATGGTTGATCCTGCTTATTTCAAAGCGGCCGGCCTCAAACTCAAAGAAGGCCGGTTTTTCGAGGAAAGAATGCTGTCTGACAGCAATGCGATCGTTTTGAATGAAACATCCGCCAAACTAATGGGTTTCAAGAACCCGGTTGGCAGTCATGTGAAGTTCGGTGATGACGATATGACGGTGATAGGGGTGACCAAAAATGTGATCCAGCAAAATCCGTATGAAGAAGTGCAACCCGCAGTCATGCTTATGCGCCCCTATTTCACATTTCAGGGCCTGATCCGTTTCAAAAGCGGGGCCGATTTAAAGAAAGCGCTCGCCGCCATTCAACCGGTAATCGAGAAATACAACCCGTCCTATCCGTTCGAATATAGGTTTGTAGATGACGAATATGATCAGAAATTCCGCAGCGAAGACCAGATCGGTCAGCTGGCAGGGATCTTCGCCGTATTGGCTATCCTGATCAGTTGCCTCGGACTTTTCGGACTGGCTTCGTTTATGGCCGAGCGCCGGACGAAGGAAATCGGTGTGCGTAAAGTACTCGGGGCTTCGGTATCGCAGCTCTGGCTTCTGCTTTCGCGGGATTTTGTGTTTCTGGTGCTGATCAGTTGTGCAATCGCATCACCTTTGGCCTACTATTTCCTCCAAAACTGGCTTGCCAAATACAATTACCATATCAGCATCAGTCCGCTCGTGTTCCTGGGCGCGGGTGTGGCCGCGGTGCTCGTTACACTCGCTACGATCAGTTTTCAGAGTATTAAGGCGGCATTAATGAATCCGGTTAAATCGCTGAGGACGGAGTAGGGAGGAAAGGGAGGAAAGGAGGAAAGGGAGGATGGAGAAAAGGGAGTCAAGGACAACAAGTATCTCTCCCCTTCCTCCCTCTCTTCCCCTTCCTCCCTTTCCTCCCTCTCCTCCCTTTCCTCCTCCCTCCCATTTTCTCCTTCTTCCCACTCCCAACAAACATGATACGGAACTACTTCAAAATCGCATTCAGGAACTTGCTCAAAAGCAAGGGGTATTCGGCCATTAACATTGGCGGGCTTTCGGTAGGGATGGCTGTGGCTGTGCTGATCGGGCTCTGGATCTACGACGAGGTGTCATTCGACCATTACCACCGCAATCATGGGCGAATCGGACAGGTGTGGCAGTTTGTACAATTCGGTACGGAGAAATCATCTTATAATGTGGTGCCGTTACCACTGGCGGCTGATATGCGGGAGAAATATCCCGATTTTGAGGAAATCAGTAAATCGGTTTACCGCGATATCATCATTTCCAATGGAGATAAGATGTTTTCGAAATCAGGGCAGTATGTGGAGCCTGCGTTCACAAAAATGATGTCAATCCGGATCATTGCCGGCAGCGATAATCTGAGGGATGTGAATTCGGTCCTGCTTTCAGAATCCTTTGCCCGCTCGCTTTTCGGGAATGCCGATCCGGTCAACCGCATTGTGAAACTCAACAGCAACCGTGATGTGAAGGTAGCAGGAGTGTTTGAGGAAATTCCCAATAACAGCACATTCAGGGATACGCAGGTACTGGCGCCGTGGGACCTTTACGTTGCCACCGATCCATCGGTGAGGGGAGCGGAAAAGAATTGGGACGAAAACTCCTACCAGATATTTGTGCAGCTTCGAGAAGGGGCTGATTTTAAGTTAGTTTCGGCTAAGATTAAGGATTCGCGCATGAAAAGGGAAAATCCACCGGGATATAAGCCGGAATTTTTCCTGCACCCGATGGATAAATGGCACCTGTATTCCGATTTTCAGAATGGCGTGAATACCGGGGGGCTGATCACGTTCGTGTGGCTGTTCGGGACCATCGGCATTTTTGTGCTTTTGCTGGCGTGTATCAACTTCATGAACCTGAGCACCGCCCGGTCCGAAAAACGTGCCAAAGAAGTGGGTATCCGCAAAGCGATCGGCTCGGTACGGGTACAGCTGGTGAGCCAGTTTTTCAGTGAATCGTTGCTGGTGGTGGTTATGGCATTTGTGTTGTCGCTGGTTTTGGCCGGACTTGCGCTGCCTGCTTTCAATGCAGTGGCGGAGAAAAAGATCACATTACCACTGGTTAACCCGCTGTTTTGGGTCGCCGGGATTGTTTTTAGTTTACTCACCGCGTTCATTGCCGGAAGCTATCCTGCACTGTATCTTTCTTCTTTCCAACCATTAAAAGTGTTAAAAGGGACTTTCAAGGCAGGCAAGTTTGCCGCATTGCCGCGGAAAGTGCTGGTGGTGATGCAGTTTACGGTATCGGTGACGCTGATCATCGGTACAGTGGTCGTTTTCAGGCAAATACAGCATGCTAAAAACCGTCCGGTTGGCTACGACCGCCAGGGGTTGATAGAAGTGGCTATGAACACCCCTGCGCTCTATGGGCATTATAATGCATTGAAAAGCGACCTGATGAATACCGGTGTAGTGAGCGGCTATTCGCAGTCATCGGGTTCGATGACGACACAGGCTGGTGGGATCACCAATTTGACCTGGCCAGGCAAGGCCCCCGATGCGGTGCCGTTGCTGATGTCCAATAACATTTCGCATGATTATGGAAAGACGGCCGGATGGCAGTTAGTCCAGGGAAGGGACTTTTCCCGCGCTTACCCGACTGATTCAACAGCTATGATTATCAACGAATCGGCGTTGAAGCTGATGGCCCTGAAAAAGCCGCTTGAATCGATACTGAACTGGGGCGGAAAGGAATTTAGAGTGATAGGCGTCGTGAAGGACATGGTGCGGGAGTCGCCGTTTAGCCAGAATAGCCCGGCATTTTTTGTGGTTAATTACAGGAATACGAATGTGATCAATATCCGGCTCTCACCTTCGGTCGGCGTAAGCGATGCATTGGAAAAAGTAGGGGCTGTTTTTCGTAAATATGATCCCAGTAGCCCGTTTACCTATCAGTTCGTCGACGAACGGTTCTCGAAAAAGTTTGCGGATGAAGAGCGGATCGGGAAGCTGGCCTCCTTCTTTACGGTGCTGGCCATATTTATTTCCTGCCTGGGGCTTTTTGGACTGGCATCTTTTGTAGCTGAGCAGCGCACGAAGGAAATCGGGATCAGAAAGGTCCTCGGGGCCTCCATCACCAACCTTTGGCAGCTGCTTTCCACCGATTTCATCATGCTGGTCATGCTCGCATGCGTCATTTCGGGGCCCATCGCCTGGTATTTTATGAGCGGGTGGCTGCAAAATTACTACTACCGTACCGAGCTATCCTGGTGGATTTTCGCAGGTACGGGCGTGGGAGCGCTGTTGATCACATTGTTGACGGTCAGCTTCCAGGCCATCCGGGCCGCGCTAATCAATCCGGTCAGGAGTCTTAGAGCGGAGTGAGATAAGGAGGAAGGGAGGAAGGAAGAAAGTAAAAATTGGGGTCAGAAGGAGGAGGCTCCGTCGAGACCTTCTTGCCACTCCATCTTCCCATCCTCCTTCCTCCATCCTCCCTTCCACACGGTTAACGTTAAGTTAAAACGCTGCCGTCGGTAACAAATATTCCTCTGCACGTTCCTATCTTGCAGAAGGAAACCTTTATCGATCAGAATCAATTGCGCAGAACCTTTACTTTAAGTGTCGTTGCGGTTTTTGCAATCATTTCAGGGCATCTTTTTGCCCAGAAAAACAGGTTTGTGTCCAATCTCGAATTGAGCGCGGAGGCAGGGGCTTACTTGTCTTCCAATGGTGAAACGCCGTTCTGGCTTCGGACTAACCAGTTCGGAGCGGTGCCCGATCGCGCTACGGCAGGTGTGTTGCAGGCGACTGCACGAAGGAATTACGTTTTCTATGACAGTCTGGCCAGTAGGCCGCGAAAATTCGATTGGAGTGTCGGCGTGAGTCCGGTAGGGATGTATAACAAAGCAAGCAAGTTTGAATTGGTGCTTCCCGAGGCCCATGCGAGCGTGCGGTTCAAGCGTGTGGAGCTGTGGGTAGGGCGCAGGCGCGAGGTAATGGGGCTGGGCGATACCACTTTGTCGTCGGGCTTTTATGCGGTGTCGGGAAATTCCTTGCCGATACCCAAAGTGCAGATCGGGACGGTGGGCTTTTCGCCATTGAAATTTACCGGGAACTTCGTGGCCGTGCATGCGGGGTTTGCGCATGGGTGGTTTCATACAGACTACATCCAGGGCGTTCGCTTGCATCAGAAGTTCTTGTATGTGAGGCTGGGTAAACACAAAAGCAAGTTTTACATCGGCTTGAACCACAATGTAATGTGGGCAGGTCATTCGGACTACCTGAAACTTCACCCTGAACTGGCGGTGAATGGTGAGCTGCCATCGTCGTGGTCCATTTATCCGAATGTGGTGCTGGCATTTACTTCCAAAAACTGGTTCGAGAAGAATGGATACGGGGCGTTCGATAGCTACCGGGTTGGGAACCATTTGGGAAGCTATGATATTGCTTTTGAAACAAAACTTGATCGCTACCGGCTTTTTGTATACCACCAGCATCCTTTCGAGGATGTTTCGAGCATGCTTTTCAAGAACATTCCCGACGGGCTCTACGGCGTGAACCTGAAACTACTGCCCGCTCCGGAAAATAGCGTTGCGCTCACACATCTGACATTAGAATTCCTTAGTACCAAAGACCAATCCGGCTCCGCGTTCTACATTCCCGGAAGCAAATACCAGGGGGCCGACAATTATTTCAACCATACCCAGTATTCGGAAGGGTGGTCGTATCAGGGCCAGACGGTGGGTACGCCGTTTATCATTCCCGGCAAAGATATGGACCAGTCGAAACTCGGGAACTACAGGTATTTTCCCAATAACCAGGTAAATGTATATTACCTGGGTGCACAGGGGAGAATCGGCCATTCGCTGGCGCTCACAGTGAAGCTCTCTTACAGCAGGAATTTCGGGACACCAGGTGCCAGCTTCGATCCGCCGAGGGGGCAGTTTTCGTCGATTTTAGGAGCGCAATATACGGTTCCCGGTTTGAAAAGCACCAGCATTATTGCTCGCATGGCTGCGGATCAGGGCGATATTTTCGCCAGAAGGACCGGCGGCTATATAGGCGTTCGTAAGAGTTGGTAACGATTTTTGTACGGTATTTTCCGCATTGTCCATCGGTGAACAAGATTGTCCGAATTCGGACAGTGCCTCTCTGTTTTTGGGTATTAATGTATTGAATATTAGGGTGTTGTTAGAGCTGGCATAAATTTGTTGCCGGGTGTTTTTAACCCTATTCAGAACAGCGGCATGCTCAAAAACTACCTCAAAATCGCCCTCCGGAACATCTGGAAGAACAAGGTTTTTTCGGCTATTAATATCGTGGGTTTGGCCGTGAGTATGGTCGCCTGCATTGTGATCATGCTGTTCGTATTTTACGAGCGCAGCTTCGACGGAATGCACTCCAAAAACATTTACCGTCTCGACGAGGTACAGAAGTTCGAGGGAATGGTAGCGCCTCAAAAAGTGGCGCTTTCGATGTTTCCAATGGGCCCCACATTGCAAGAAGAGTTTCCGGAAATCAGGCAGTTTGTCAGGATAAATAACGCAGCAAAGCTGCCTGTGCAATACCAGGATAGAAGGTTCGACCTGTCGCAGGTCTTTCTGACCGACTCTAATTTTTTCCAGCTTTTCGATTATAAGCTGCTTGACGGCGAAAAAGCGAGGGTGTTGAAAGAACCCAACAGTGTTGTCCTGACGCAGAAAACGGCGAAAAATATCTTTGGTAATGCTGACCCGATAGGTAAATACATTAACCACTATGGCAGCGACACGGTCACGCTGAAAGTGACCGGTATCGCGGAGGATGCGCCTGCGAACTCGCATTTACAGTTTGAAGCGCTCGTTTCCTTTAACACGATTGCCAAGCCCGATTTTATGAAGAACTGGGGTGGTAACTGGCTTGTGACTTACCTGGAATTGGCGCCCGGAACCGATATTGCCCAAACCGAAAAGAAATTTCCCGCTTTCCTCAAAAAGCATATGAAGGAAGGCCAATGGAAGTTTTACGAGCTCTTTTTACAGCCATTGGCCGAGGTGCATGCGCAATCGGTGGATATCACGCACGACTACGTGAATTACCAGAAGTTCGATAGACGGTACACCTATGTTTTCTCGATCATAGCGGCCATTGTGTTGATTATCGCCTGTGTAAACTTTATGAACCTGTCGACGGCACGCTCGACGGGCCGCGCGAAAGAGGTCGGAATACGCAAGTCGATCGGCGCTCAGCGCTTTCAGCTGGCAGGGCAGTTCATTGGTGAATCGGTGTTGCTCGCGCTGTTTGCGCTGATGCTGGTAGTGGCTATTGTGAAACTGGTAATGCCTTTGGTGGCCGATTTTAGTCAGCGGCAGCTCGAATTTTCGATATTTCAAAATCCTGGCTTATTGCTGGTCATTTTGTTGGGAACCATCCTGGTAGGCGTATTTTCTGGACTATATCCTGCGGTATTTCTGTCCGCTTTCGAACCTGTGAAGGTTTTGAAAGGCACAATACGAGCCGGGAAAAGTAATTTCCGTAATGCATTGGTAATCGCACAGTTTACGAGCGCGGTGATCCTGATCATCGCAACGGGTTTTGCGGTGAAGCAATTGCGGTATATGGTGAACAAAGATCCTGGTTTTGACCGGGAGCAGGTAGTGATCATGCCTTTGAACACGGAGTCCAATACAAAATATGAGGCACTGAAACAGGAATTGCTCACAAGCTCGTTTATTGAGGCGGTAACAGCCTCGCAGCAGCGCCTTGGTAACAACCTGCACCAGACGGGCGTGGCGTTCCAGGGCGCGGGTGCACGGCGGGAGCTTACTTCCTCTCAAGTGGTGGTCGACCCGGATTATTTGTCTTTGTACAAAATCAAACTGATTGCGGGCCGGAATTTCACGCACAGCGCCGGGGATAATGCCAAAGCATACATCATCAACGAATCGCTGGCAAAAGAGCTTTTGAAAGATGAGCCTACACTGACCATGGAGACATTGATAGGCAAGCGGTTCGGCTTCTCGGGAATGGATTCGCTTTCGACGATTGTGGGTGTGTCAGAGGATTTTAACTTCAATTCGCTGCACCACAAAATTGAGACGCTTTGCATGTTCAACCAGAAGGATTGGTCTTATTCCGAGATGTCGGTGCGTATTAAAGGCAAAAATGCGCAACAGGCATTGGCAACCATTCAGTCGGCGTGGAATAAGTTTGTTCCGGGCCAGCCATTCACCTACTCATTCCTCGATGAGCATTTCAACGAAATGTACCGTGCCGACAGCCAGGTGAGCGAGATTGTGGGCATACTGGCGGGGCTTGCAATTTTTATTTCCTGCCTGGGACTGTTCGGGCTTGCTTCGTATTCGGCGGAAAGGCGGATCAAGGAAATAGGCGTCAGAAAAGTAATGGGCGCGTCGGTAGCGGGCATCGTCGCATTGCTGTCACGGGATTTTCTCAAACTCGTGCTCGTAGCCATCTTTATTGCTACGCCGGTCGCCTGGTGGGCCGTGCGAACCTGGCTGAACGACTTTGCCTATCGAATTGACATCGAATGGTGGATGTTCCTCCTGGCCGGCGCGCTGGCGGTGCTCGTTGCATTGTTCACGATCAGTTTTCAGAGTATTAAGGCGGCATTGATGAATCCCGTTAAGAGTCTTCGAGCGGAATAGGGGAGGAATGGGAGGATGGAGTCAGGTTCTTCCCTTTCTCCTTCCTCCCTTTCCTCCCAACAAAAAAAGCACCAATGATTTGAATTTTAACCAGATAATCCCATGAGCCACATTGCAATCCCTATCCCGCCGCTTCAAGGTAAGCAGGAGATTAAAGTTGAGGTAACGATCAACGGAATCAAGCAAAACCTGTTTTACAGGGTCGAGCTGTTTTACTGGGAAGATTGTACCAATCCGGTTGCGCACCGTGCCGATTGTATCAGCGAAATGCTGGCGCATCACGATCCGGAATGGACCGTGTATTATATTGGTGCACCTAACGACGAGTTTGTGCCCATCACATTTGTAAAAAAGGAAAGTAGGAGCCTGTTGCGAGAAGCAATAGCCTGATAGGGATTTAGGGGCTCTTTAATTCTTTTTTAATCTTTATATGCAACATTGTTGCATTTGTGGTTTTTCTAAAACTACATTTGCATCATTGTTGCATGTAAAGATTTTTTTATGAAAAAGCATTTATTCAAAGTAGTACTATCGATGGCATTCGGCGCATTGCTGCTGGCTTGCGACGACAAGGAGAAAGACGATGTAACACCGGTGGAAGAAACCGAGTACAAGTTCATCCGGGTGATCGTGAACGACGAAGCTTCAAAGGAGCTCTCGCTGGTGGATCCGGTGAAACTTACCGCTGAGAAGTTTGAAGCGCAATATGCCAAATCGACTTTGTATGGCACGCAGGGTGGGCGTTTTGGGGCTATTTTGAATGGGGCCAACAACTTCGTACAACTTTTTGATACCGGTCTTGAAGGCCATGGCGACCATGTGGATGTAAAGGGAACGCCGAAGTTCGGCGCGTTGACAGGCGATGGGAACAAGCCCACGCATTTCAAAAGCAAGGGGGATGAGATCATCACATTTAACGATGGCGACGGCACCCTGAGCATTGCGAAAGAGGCCGATTTCCACACCGCCGGCAAGAAAATGACGCATATCAATGCCGGGAATGTGGCACACCACGGGGCTATGACGAAATTCGACAACGGCACCTATGCGATTACCGAAAAAGACGGATCAGCGGCGGGAACCTTGCCGGAGCGCGTGAAAATCATCGATGCTTCGGGTAAAACGCTTTTCGCTTCTACCATTCAAACCAAAGGTATTCACGGTAATGCGACGAACGGCAGCGTCTCGCTGTTTGGTTCTTCCAGCGGTATTCTGGCTGTGGAGCCCACGGGTAATCAGCAGCTTATCCCGCACCCCGCCGACTTCGGCGATGCGTGGTTCGGGTCGATCCTGGAAGCGAAAGGCGCGGGCAAATTCCTGGGTTATACAGCGGCAAAAGGCGTTTATATCATTGATGTTGCCGCCAAATCGGTGACGCCGGTGCTGGCCAATGCCGACATTATGCAGGCGAAGGTGGATTACGCCGGGAACAATGTGGTGATATTGCTGCACAGCGGTGAACTCCGGATCTACGATCTGAAAACCAATACGTTGAAAACAAGTGGCGCCGTAACAGGCGCTACTGTCAGGGACGAATCGCAGAAGCCGCAACTGGAAGCGACCTCCCGTTACATCTATATTACCCAACCCAAGACGGGTGAGCTGCTTGTGGTAAATGCCGCGAATTTGTCCAAAATCAATAAGGTGAAAGTCTCTGCTACGCCTTACCGGCTTGCTATCCTGGGCTTCGAGTCCAACGAAGGGCATTGATAGAAATTCCCGGCAAGTTTAATGC
>DATMSL010000915.1:0-8065 GCA_035565435.1 Dyadobacter sp.
GTAACCTGACGAGGGCAGAGGAAGAGGTCATGAGAATTCTCTGGCAGCTGAAAAAGGCTTTTGTGAAAGACATTCTCGCTGAAATGCCCGAGCCCAAACCAGCCTACAACACTGTGTCGACCATCATCCGCATTCTCGAAAAGAAAGAGGTGGTAGGCTATAATGCCTACGGAAAGACGCATGAGTATTATCCGCTCATTTCGGAAGAAGAATATAAGCGGCACGAAATGAAGCAGTTGATGGTCAACTACTTCGATAATTCGCTGCCCAACCTAGTTTCCTTTTTTGTAAAGGATAACGATCTGAATACCAAAGATCTGGATGAGATCATGAAGCTGATCAACCAACATAAAAGCGACCAGTAAACCGTCTGTTAGCCATGGAAAATTTTATATACATCGGCAAGGTGAGCCTTTATTGGGTGTTGCTATATCTCTGTTACTGGTTGATGCTTCGCAAGCATACATTCTTCCAATGGAACCGCTGGTACCTGCTGGGTTCGCTGTTTATCGCTTTCGTGCTGCCTGAGATCATTTATCCGGCCTCAGCGCCCGAACTACCCGTGATATACGAAGTGAATGCTTCGGCATTCGCGGTGATTAGTAGGGCACCCGAAGAGCCGGAAGCGTGGACGTGGATGCAAGTCGTGGCGGTGATCTACATCGCGGGGTTGACCATCGCCGCTACGCAACTGGCGAGGAACATCGCCCAGCTGGTACGATACCTGCGCTCGGGCGAGCGCATTGAGCTGGAAGATTGCACGGTGATCCTCATCGATTCTAATCAGGTGGGTTCCTTTTCATTCCTGAAATGGATCGTCATCAACCGAAACGACTATGAAAACCATTTCGACGCCATTTTGCGGCACGAAATGGTGCATACCGAACAGCGGCATAGCCTCGATATTCTTTTGATTGAAATCATAAGGACCGTTTTCTGGTTCAACCCGGTGCTGCTGTTGTACAAGCGGTCACTGCAAGAAATTCACGAGTACCTGGCCGATGCGCAAGCCCCGAACCGTGAATATTATGCCCAGTTCCTCGTCGCGTATGCGCTTAATGCGCCTGTGGCGTCGCTGACCAACCACTTTTTCAAACCATCTCAATTAAAAAACCGTATTCAGATGATCTATAAGAACCGCACATCCAAATGGATGCTGGGCACCTACGTGGTTGCCGCAACGATGATCGGAACCAGCGCATTGCTTGTGGCCGGCTGCGAGAGTCAGGTTTCAAAGGAAAATGATGTAGTGAAGACCGAGGCAAAAGCAGGGGACAATGAGCGTATTTTCTCTGTAGTGGAAGTACAGCCGGAATATCCGGGTGGAAACGAAGCGATGTTCCATTTCCTCGCCAGGAATATCAGATACCCTTCATCCGCCTCCCGGGCTAACATACAGGGAAAAGTCTTTGTCTCTTTCATTGTGACGTCAGAAGGAGACATCAAAAACGTATCAGTCCTGAAAGGCATTGGCCACGGCTGTGATGAAGAAGCGGTTCGCGTGATTTCCAAATTTCCTCAATGGACCCCGGGTAAACAGGACGGAAAGGCTGTTAACGTAAAATATACGGTTCCTATCAATTTCCAACTAGCGGAAGTTGGGGACGATGTAAACATTGACAAAGAAACGACCGTTGTAGGATTCAAGCCGGTGTCACAACCAGTTACTCAAAAACCGAAAGAGGAAACCATACTGCAAGGTGGAACTTTCGAAGCACAACCCGAAATGCGCACAGGCGATAAATTTGAGTCAAAAATACAGGTCCGTGGGCGGGGGGAATCACCTCTCGCCGACAGCCAGCCTTTGTACATACTGAACGGCGAAGCATTGGAAGACGGCAGTCTGATCAAAACAATGGATCCCAATACCATCGAAAGCATCAGCGTGCTTAAGGCCCCGGAATCGACGAAAATTTACGGCTCTCGTGGTGCAAACGGCGTCATTTCCATCATCACCAAAAGCAAATAATAAGTGTAACGCTGCCCTGCATGGAAACACTCCTCTATCTGGCAAAAGTCAATGCGTACTGGTTGCTATTTTATGCCTGCTATTGGCTTTTGCTTCGAAAACATACCTTCTTCCACTGGAACCGCTTCTACCTGTTGGGCACGTTACTGATCGCATTTGCATTGCCTGCCATCCATCTTGCTGAGCCGGTCACTACCATCTACGTTCCTGAGACCATCTACCAGAAGGCCACGATCTCCGTAGCCGTAATCGCCGATCAAACACCGGAAAACGGCATTGACATATGGCGCTGGGTTTTCGGGCTGTACGCAACCGGCGTATTGATCCTGGCCTGGAAGTTTGTTTCGAGTCTTTTCAGGCTTTTCAAAATGGCCAGCCGGAGCGAAAGGATTGAAATGGGCAACTATTCATTAGTAATGCTATCTGAAAGCACCAGTGGCCAGAACGGGAGCTCATTTTCATTCTTTCGCTGGCTTTTTTTAAGTCCCCATGACTATCGCCACAACCCCGACACAATCATCCGGCACGAGTGTGCGCATATCCGGCAATATCACACCGCCGATATCCTTTTAATCGAACTGCTGAAAATAGGTTTCTGGATTAACCCTGTTATCTGGCTTTACAAGCGCTCTTTGGAAACCGTCCACGAATACCTGGCCGACGAGTCGGTGCCAAACCGGAACGGCTATGCCTCATTCCTGGTCGCCTACGCGATGCACAGCCCCGGCATTACCATTGCCAATCATTTTTTCAATTCATCATTACTAAAACGCCGGATTCAGATGATTTACAAAAGACGCAGTTCGAGATGGCTACTAGCCAAATACTTGATGCTTCTGCCGGCAGTCGCATGCTCAGTTGCCATCTCAGCATCCCGCTCGCCATTGCAGGCTATCGGTCAGCTCAAAGGAGAAATTGAAAAGACCATACGTGTCAGCGGGCTCATTATCGACGAGGTCGATGGTCCGATCGAAGATGCAACCATCATCATAGCCGGAACCACCCGTGGCACAACCACTGATCACAATGGCCGGTTTGAGCTGCAAAATGTACCAGCCAATTCCAGGCTCGTTATCACACACGTTGCATATGAAGCCCAGGAATTTAAGCTGACAGATAATAATCAGGAGCTTGGCGTGATCGTCAAAAAGGCTGTAAATCAAATTACGGGACCGGTAATTATCGGTCGACCGATAACCAACGGCGATACTGTTGCTACTGCTTCACCTTCTTCACCGGTCAGCGATGACATGAAAATAGCTGAGCAGCGCCCCTCATTTCCTGGCGGCAACGAAGCATTGATGCAATACCTCCGTCAAAACCTGCAATATCCGGAAGCTGCTCGCAAAACAAATGTGGAGGCGATTGCGCTGGTCTCTTTTACTGTGGATAAAAATGGCGATATCCGCAATGCGAAAAGTTTGAAAAACATTGGTTACGGCATCGATAAGGAAGCATTGCGTGTAGTAAATGAAATGCCGAAATGGAGTCCGGCAGTCCAGAACGGCAAGCCGGTTGAAATGGAATATACTTTGGAAGTCAATTTTAAACTGGACAAAGAAAACCAGGACAAACGGCAGGGCTTTCTGGATTACAAATCAGATAGCTTTTCGCCAGTACCGGATATGGAGCAAATCGATGCTCTTTTCAAAGGAAAACTCAACCTTTCTAAATGGGGAAAGTTTACGGATATTGCTGTGAATGGGCCATGGTTTGTCATTCCTAAAACTACTTCCAGAAGCTACTCCGATGAACGGACCGGCAAGCAGAAATTCATCAATTATGGTGGCATGTACCTGAATTATCCCCCGTCGATTAATAGAAAGTAGAAATTGCGGATATTTGGAAGAATAATTAACCTATTCTTCCGATTCATGTCAATCCTGAAAGCCGCAATCATCGGCGGCGGGCACATTGCCGACCAGAACCACCTTCCGGCATTGGCCCAATTATCCGATCGCGTCAAGGCTGTATCGATATGCAGCCGCGACATCCATAAAGCCCAGGCGCTCGCCGACAAGCACGGCGTGCCATTTGCATACGACAGCCCTGACGAAATGTACCGGAGCGAAGGCAAGCCGGACATTGTGATCAACTGCACGGCCAATAACCTGCATTATCCGTTCACCATGCAGGCACTCGAAAATGGCTGTCATGTATTTTGTGAAAAACCGCCGGCGATGCATGCCAGCGACGCACGAGAAATGGCTGATCTGGCTAAAAAGAAGGGTTTGACGCTGGCTTACAATTTCCAGCGCCGCCATGCGCCGGAGTACACGACGCTGAGAAACTATCATGCACTCGGCAACCTGGGCGATATTTACCACATCAAGGCCAACTACCTGCGCCGTCGGGGTATCCCGGGCTGGGGTAATTTCACCAATAAAACGATCCAGGGAGGTGGCGCGTTGATCGACCTCGGCGTCCATATCCTCGATTTGGCCCTGGGCTTAACAGGCTACCAGCGACCCACCCGCATTGTAGCCAATACGTATGATTTCATTGGTAAAACAGGTGGGAAAGGCCTGAAAGGCGCCTGGAACCCCGCCACATTCGAAGTAGAAGATGCGTGTTTTGCACACCTTTCATTCCCGGGCAATATCAGCATTGCGCTATCTACCTCATTTGCCCTGAATATGGAGCAGGAGGAGACAATCAATCTGGAAGTTTTCGGGACAAAAGGCGGTGCCAGATTATTCCCGCTCTCGGTACACACCGAAATCGCCGGCGAGTTGGCCGATATCCGCTTCCCGCATTTGGGTGATATCGACACTCAATTGCAGAACACAACCGCGTTCATGGATCTTTGCGACGGCAAACCTGCCAACATTTGTGACGGAGAGCAAGGAGCTATCCTGCAATCCATCGTAGAGCATATCTATCAAAGTGCCGCTAGCCAATAGAAACAGCAAAGGGTTTGAAGATCTAAAACCTTCAAACCCTTTGCTTTCTTCTTACTCCCTCGTCCTTTCTCCCCAAAAATCTATTTAGCCGTAGCCATTACCATTTTGATATCGTTCTTGGCCCCGATTTCGAGTACATCCACCAGGTCCTGCACGGCGAGGTTCTTATCCACCCGCAGCACTACCGTACGTTCTTCCACACCGGCAAAAATACTTTGCAGTTGCGTTTCCAGATTATCAAAAGGAACAGGCTCTTTATCAATAAAATAGGCCTTATGCTCATCAACCGAGAGCGTAATCTGTTTTTTGTACATCTGCTGCGTCGCCGATGCTTTGGGCAGCATCAGTTTGATCACGTTCGGATTGGACATCGTGGAGATGATCAAAAAGAACAGCAACAGGAAGAACATGATATCGTTGAGCGAGTGCGTGAACACTTCCGGGGCAAACCGGCTCTTCCGACGTATTTTCATATTTATAATGAGGTTTAAACCAAGCAACTTCGAAACCCTGCCTGGTTATCAATAGCTATTTTGCGGCAACCGGCTTTGAAAGCACATCCAGGAAATCGGATGCGGCCATTTGCAGGCGCAATGCAAAACGGTCGATTTTCATGTTCAGCAAGTGGTAACCCGCGTAGGCGATCAGACCGATGATCAGACCGGAACCGGAGGTGATCATTTTTTCATACATACCCCCTGCGATAGTACTAATATTAAAGTCGTTGGAGATCGAAATATCGTAGAAAATGCGGATGATACCGGAAATCGTACCCACGAACCCGAGCATCGGCGCGATACCCGCGATCACCCCCAGGTAAGGCAGATTCCCTTCCATACGCTGGATCTCGATCTGGCTGGCATTTTCAATCGTTGTTTCAATGTCTTTGATCGGGTAACCAATGCGACCGATCGCCCTTTCGAGAATGCGGCCAGCAGCGTTACGCTGGTTTCTGCAAAGCGACTCAGCCGATTTCAAATTTCCCTGCTGAATAAAATCCTTCACATTGTCGACAAATTGCGGCTCAATCTTACCATTGGCGCCGATACCCAGGAAACGTTCGATAATGAGGAACAGCGTCGCCAGGAACAACAATCCCAGTGGCAACATTACCCACCCTCCTTTGGCGAGCAAATCGATTACAGAAAGGCCCTGCTCAG
Organism: Dyadobacter sp.; assembly: GCA_035565435.1. Lineage (GTDB taxonomy): Bacteria > Bacteroidota > Bacteroidia > Cytophagales > Spirosomataceae > Dyadobacter. The sequence continues at coordinate 6,033 of DATMSL010000915.1, forward strand.
CGACGGGTGCAGCCGCAGTAGAGTCAGTAAGTGCTTGCAGAAGCATCATATCAGAAATAAAAAGTGAATGGTTAAGCGAATGAAACAGAGGTCGATTCTATTCAAAAACAATTTTGATCTTAAACGGAGCATAGTGCCCCTTATTGTTTAAAGGGCAAATATAGGAAAATTACTCTTCGGACGGGGGCAAGAGACTGCTTACATTCTCGGTACCGTCATAGAGGTCCGCCATCTGCAGCGTAGCACCGATTGTTTGTATGGTAATCGATTCGGTAAGGGAGAATGCGTCACCGGCCAGGATCCACTGATTATCGGGCATCCGACGAAAAACCTGCGCACTGGCTTTCCGGGAATCTATCGTCACATATTCCTGCAAGGTTTCAATGTCGCGATACAATTTGAATTTCTCGCCTCGGTCGTACTCGCAGGTAGATGTCGAAAGAATCTCGATAATAGCCGACGGGTTGACGATAGTAATGCGGTCCAGCTTTGAAAATTTATTCGGCCCGCAGACAATGACAATGTCAGGGTAAGTATAAAGCGAATTCGCGGGAATATGAATCCGTTGATCACTCGAAGAACTTCGGCAGGATTTGTTCTTTTTCAAAACAATTCCTACCTCTATCGCAACATTTTCCTTAACTCGGCTATGATTCGGCGCCGCCCCAGCCATTTTGATGATCTGCCCCCGAAAATACTCGCTCTTTTCAAAGGCGCCGTTTTCAATGCGGAGATATTCCTCTTCTGAGTACATGGTCGGTTGGGAAAGTGCTAGTGCCTGTGCTGCTGCCATAGTGTGTTTTTTCTCAAATATACTTTTATTCGCCCGGATCCAATGCGCTTAAAAACAACGATTATCCTGCGGCAGCAACGATGTTTTAAGAAAATGTGTCTAACCGGTTAGCTAAAACCTCCCTGACCGTTTTGATGAAGCATATTCTACCTGTTGTCCTCATTTTGTCAGCAATCAGTGTCCAAAGCTGCATTGACTGCGGCCCGCAGGCGGAGCTCTCCGCGCAGATCTTTTTTACGGGCGATTCCCTGAAATTAGATTCGGTTTATGCCCTGAATGCGGTGAGCCAGGAGCCCATCAGGCAGCAAACAGACAACTTTACACCCCGACATTACTATTCCATATCTCTGCCCATTTCACTCGTTTCGGACACCACCACTTACGTCTTCAGGTTCGCCGAACGCATTGATACACTTTCCATTTACTACCAACGCGTATTCCGATACAAAGGAGGCTGTGGTTTTATCACCGATGCACACGAACCGGCAACAGTCAACCAATACTATTCAACCTTCAGTAAGACGGAGATTCACTACGATACTTTCGTTAACCCTGGGCTGCAACCGTGGATAAATGCGGACCCGGCCGCAGGAATGTCAATCTGGATCCAGCCATGAAACGATTAGCCATTCTCTTCGTGCTCATCGGCATATCGTTCGCTTCGCAAGCGCAGGACACGCTCGCGAGAAGAGCTTCCTACATTGGCCTCGACGTAATCAACAGCCTGCCCTCATTCATTTTTTCAAACAAGTATTACATCCGCAATACTGCCATTATAGAGCCCTATTACCTGTTCGATTTGAAGAAACCCGGCCGACGATTGTACTTTGGAGCAGGCTTTGCCCGTGGCGACACACGACAATACAACGACTTCAATCCTTCGCAGGCATTCAAAGGCACGTATCTACGCACCGCATATGAGGTCAGGCGAATGCGCAGTACGCGAAGGATCCTCTATGCTGGCTATGCCCCGCTCATTTCCATTGCCGGATATAAAGGAAGCTACCACTTTAAGGGCCCGACATTCGGTGACTATGAAGGTCAATTCTCTGAAACAAACAATGTCGCATTGGGTTTCGAAGGCTATTTCGGGTTCGATTTTAAATTGGCGAAAGACTGGCTTCTGCGCCTGACGTTCAGGAATGTGATGGGCCGACGAACAGCGGCTGACACTCACGTTCAGTATTTTCCGGGTTTTGGTTATACAATCGAAGGATTAAACAACCGCTTCCTGTATTCA
>DATMSL010000916.1:0-7914 GCA_035565435.1 Dyadobacter sp.
AGTGTCTTATTTTGAAATATTTGTAGAGAGACGGCTGGAAAGCGACTGATTTAGGACTTTAATACACTTACTAATTTTTTCAAACGAAAAACAGGTGGTTTCTGATTTAATGGCAACCTTTGGCTACTTGTTAAGAAAAAGAAGACATACACCATGATGAACTCTCCAAAGGCATGTGTAGATGTGGCGATCAATGCCTATGGTAAGCCGTATCAGACGGCCGTTACACTGCTGACACTCATGAAGCATTCGCATCAATGGATCAATAAAATCTATTTTGTAGAAGAAGCCAAGCAGCCGGAGCCGCCGAATTTCAAATTCATTTTTGATCATTTCGGAGATAAGATCGTCTACTATAAACCCAATGTCTGGCTTTGGACTAAAAACGTAAAATTTGATTTCCTGCTGAATTTCAAGCGGTACCGGCACGCTGTGCGTTACCAATATGCCTGGGAGCAGTCAGACCAGAAATACCTGCTCGTGATTCATAATGACGTGTATTTCAAAAGCGACCTGGTAGGGGAGTATGTGAATGGCATCGGCGACGCGTCGGGCATTGGCAGTATCGGGCAATGCTGGGTATGCCCTGCACGGGAAGCAGGGCTTTGTGATTCTGAAAGATATACGGAATACAAGCCGGATTACCAGGAACTGATGCAGCTGGCGGCCACTTACCCGCAAGCCCGCACAGGCGAGTACAAGCTGGTGGTCGATCGCGCTGCGCCATGGCCGCTGCCCGAATGTCGGCTGAATGAATATGTGGCGATGATCGACCTGGAAAAAACCAGGAAGGACACGATGCCTGTTGGCAAAGGCGCCGCATTCGGGGCTTACGACCGTCTGGATGTGGGGGTGAAATGGTTTGCTGATATGAACAATGCGGGGCACCGTTTCAAACACTTCAATTACGACCCGTATGCGACCCACAGCTGGATCAGCTTGCAGAATGCCGGTCACAATGCGCTTTTCGACAAGGACCTTTACCGCCACGAAGAGTCGGTAGCCTTGCAGGTGTTGAAAGACGAGTTTAATATCGTTCCCTAATACGGCCATTCTGCGATATGGTATTGGAAATCAGTCAGCTTACGCAGCGGTATGGCGAGCGGGAAATCCTTTCGATCCCGTCGTTTGAAATTGAAAAGGGCATTTATTGGATACAGGGAGAAAACGGCGCGGGGAAGTCGACGCTCTTTCGGACGCTGGCGGGTATGCTGCCATTTGAAGGGAGCATCAGGCTTGATAATAAGTACGACCTTAAAAAACACCCCGTCGAGTACCGCCTTCGCCTGAACCTTGGAGAGGCCGAGCCTCTTTACCCTTCCTTTTTAACGCCTGCCGATCTCATTGCCTTCGTGGCCGAAGCGCAGCGGGCATCGCGCGGGCAGAGCGAGAAGCTCATTGAAGCATTCGGGATTAACTACCTTCAAAACCCGTTCGGAAGCTGTTCCAGCGGGATGGTGAAAAAGGTTTCCCTGTTGCTTGCGTTTCTGGGCGATCCATCGCTCGTTATCCTTGATGAGCCGCTCATTACGATTGACCGTGAAGCGCGCGAAGTGCTTTTCGAACTGATCAAAGAATATCACCATAACGGTGTAACGTTTCTGCTATCATCGCACCAGCTTTTTGAACAGGAGGGGCTGCACGTTTCCCGGAGTTTTCGGTTGAAGAACAAAACCCTGGTAGCTACGGATGCGCTATGAAAATGCTGCTGCTCTCCACGGTTTCGGCGTTTTTCAGGCAGCGGGCCGGAATGTTCCTGGTTTTGCTCGGCGTGCTTTTCGGGTTTTTGAGCGCTAACGAGCATCATGCATTCGCCGTATTCTTTCTGACAGGCACTTATGGAATGCTTGCTCTTTTTATGATCTGGTTGGTTTATAGTCTGTTATGTGTTCAGTTTCTGGTTAATACGTGGAAGCTGCCGGAATATACCTTCATCTATCATGCTCGCACCTGGCCTGCAATCGTACGTACGCGAAGGTTTGCCGTGCAGGCGTTGGGTTTTCTTCAATCCATTCTTTATTACGGGGCTTACCTGCTGGTCATTGGTATTCAGGACAAACTCCTGGCCCGTCTGTGGCCGATCATTCCTTTTTATCTCGTATTAATACTCGTACTTACCCTAACTGCCGAATGGCGCATTCGGAAGCCGGTTTTGTATGTGCCTGTTAAAAGTAAAAGCATTATCAAATGGCCGTTTCCGCGGCCATCGTCATGGCTTTATTGGTCGATGGAATGGCTGGTGCGGGAGCGCGGGATTACCTTATTAGTAGGAAAACTGGGTGCAATGCTGGTGGCTGCGGGAACAATGCTCTATTACAGCACTGGTGAATACGACATTCGCATGCCGGCTGTGGGTATGTCACTGGCTTATCTGCTCAACCTCGGCCTTTCTTTGGAATTGTATCAATGGGAGGCTGAAATCTGGCTCTGGAGCAGGTCGCTGCCGGTGCCGGTCTGGGAGCGTTGGGGCAGAGTAGTCACGGCACATGGCCTGCTGATCGTCCCTGAAACGGTGGTGGTACTTCGTAGTGGCGCCCTCAGCTTTGCAGAGGTGGCGCAGTTGTACCTGCTGGGCTTAACGGTCCTCATAGTCTCCCACCTATATTTTTATAAAAGAGCAGGGCTGCCGGAGAATGCCATGCAAGTCTTCCTGTTTGGGTTTATAGGTCTTACCTTACTGATTTTGTACAAAGTTCCGCTGCTGCTGCTTGCTGGTTGCGGGTTAACGCTCTCGCTTTATGCATTTTTGGCCCAGAGGCGGAAGTAGTCGCAAGTAGTCAGATGTGGTCAGGTCAGGTGTAGGCAGGTGTGGTCAGGTGTGGTCAAGTATTGTCAGATGTGGTCAAGTATTGTCAGCATTGGCAAGTTCTCCTCTCTATATTTTACAATATTCTACTACCAATGACAATTCCTGACTACCAATGACAACACCTGACTACACCTGACTAAAATTCCCACAACGGGCTTATTTCGGTGTCGTAGGCCGTACCTCGATTTTGCTGGGTAGCGTCCGTGCCGGCATTTTGATGAGGTCGGACACGATCTGGCCGATGTCTTCCGGCTGGATTTTCCATGCGTCTTTATCGGATGGCTCGTGGTTGTTGAATTCCGTCGCGACGGAGCCTGGCATAATGGTGGTTACCTTCACGCCCGCATTACGAACGTCGAGCATCATGGCCTGTGAGAAGCCTACCAAACCGAATTTGCTGGCATTGTAGGCAGTGCCGTTCGCAAAGAAGTTGGTGCCCGCCAGGCTCGCGATGTTGATAAAATAGCCTTTTGACTCCGTTAATGCTGCGATAGACGCTTTTGCGCTGAAAAACACGCCGGTGAGATTGATATCGATCGTTTCCTGCCAATGTTCGGCGCTAAGTTCCTGGATCGGTGCGAAATGGCCGACACCCGCATTGGCGATAAAATAGTCGAGCCGGCCCCATTGGGCGAGCACGGTCTGCACCGCTTTTTCCTGCGAAGCCAGGTTCCGCACGTCCGATTCGATGGCTAATGCGTAACCCTCTCGGATTTTGTTTAATGCCTTTGCCGCTTCGTCGGCATTTTGCTGCGACCGGCTTGTAATTGCGACACGGATGCCGTCACGGATGAGCGCTTCGGCAATACCGTATCCTATTCCTTTGGAACCGCCTGTGATCAGGGCTGTTTTCGTTATTTCTGCCATTACCTGAGTTTAGTTTCAAAAATTTACACGTAACGGCTTAACAGTATCAATGATCAGAAGGTTTGGAAAATGAGCTACCGGTTTCGAAAATCTGTGAATCACGGGTGTTTTTCTGAACCGCGATGGCGCCGAAGATGCCTAGCAGGAAGGCGAATGCGTAGAAGCCTTTTTCGCTGGGAAGCAGTGTTGCATTCCAGAGGCCGACGACGAGCAGCACAATGGCGAGGATCGTCGAAAACCAGGCGATGCCGTAATAAATAGCGGTCACAGGGACGCCCTCTAAACGGTCGCGAACGCTCTTCTGGACCGATACAGCGGCAAAAAGCCCGTACATCAATACCGTAAAATAATATCCCTTTTCGCTCAGCAGCATTTCCGAGCGCCAGAGGCCGATGATGAAGCCTGCCATTCCGACGCCCAATGCGATCCACGACGCGGCAATGAATGCTCCTGATGTTTTCTGGACATTTGTAGTGTTCATGTTAGTGTAAGTTAAATTGTTGGAGAAGGTTTTTTGCCTGAATATTACATCATTTTGTAATAAAGTACCATAGGTCGTTTATTTGCCGGTCTCTGCCCAATATCCTATTTTTGCCGGCAGTATACATTTTGACAGATTCTAATCCTATTTATGAAGTTAGTAGCAAATAAAGTTGCATTGGTAACAGGAGCTTCGCGGGGTATCGGACGTTCGATCGCGCTGCGCCTGGCTCAGGAAGGAGCTGATGTCGCATTTACATATCTGTCCAGCGTCGAAAAAGGCGAGGCTTTGGCGAAAGAACTGGAAGCGTTCGGCGTGAAAGCGAAAGGCTACCGTTCGGATGCATCCGACTTCCAGGCCGCAGACCAGCTCGTAACCGACGTGATTGCCGATTTCGGTAAGCTCGACGTGCTCATCAACAATGCAGGTGTTACCCGCGACGGGCTCCTGATGCGTATGAGCGAAGAGCAATGGGACACAGTGGTGAACATCAACCTGAAATCGGTTTTTAACCTTACCAAAGCCGCTACGAAATCTATGATTCGCGCCAAAAGCGGGTCGATCATCAATATCACTTCGGTAGTCGGTATACGCGGTAATGCAGGGCAGTCGAACTATGCTGCTTCGAAGGCGGGTATCATCGGTTTTACCAAATCCATTGCACTGGAATTGGGTTCCAGAAATATCCGCTCGAATGCGGTAGCACCCGGGTTTATCGAAACTGAAATGACCGACGCGGTAGATGCGAAGGCGGTTGAAGACTGGAAACAGTCAATCCCGATGAAGCGCGGAGGCCAGCCCGAAGAAGTGGCGGACGCCTGTGTGTTCCTTGCTTCCGACATGTCGCGCTATATCACCGGCCAGGTAATCCAGGTCGACGGTGGTATGTTAACATAGAGTCTTTTTTCGTTAGTAAATAGCTGGCGGTTTCGTTGTATATTGTAACGTCGCCAGCTATTGAATCCCAATCCATGCGGTCAGAGCTCATATTCCAAACCCCTTACTGGTTCATCATCTTCTGCGTGCTCGCGGGCCTGGCCTATGCCTGGCTGCTGTATCAGCCGCAACCGGCCTGGGGTAAGAAACTGAATTATGCGCTTGCAGCTGTGCGTGGAATTGCGGTGGCATTGATCTGCTTCCTGTTGCTGAGCCCGCTGGTGCGGCGCACGCAAACGTCGGTGGACAAAGCCAAGATCGTTTTCGCAATCGACAACTCCGAATCTGTTGGTAAGTATGGCCAGGCTGCGATGGAGCAGGTGAAGGCCGCTGCCCGCGAGTTGAATGATTCCGGCTTCGAAGTAAGTATTGAATCGCTCGGTGGCACCGAGAATAATGCAGATTCTCTCGCATTTCATCAAAACAAAACCAACCTGGCAGGGCTGCTGCAAACGGTCCGCACCAATTTCGAAGGCCGTAACCTGACCGACGTAGTATTGCTTTCGGACGGGATCGTGAACCAGGGTGTATCGCCGACCTATAACCGTTATCCGTTCAGAGTCAATACGCTGGCCGTGGGGGACTCAGTACCTAAGCTGGATATCCGCGTGAAAGATGTGGTGAGCAACCGCATTGCATACCTGGGTAACGAGTTTCCGGTGCGGGCGGAGATCGCTGCGAACGGTTTACAAGGCAAGAGTACCACGGTGACTTTGAAACAAAATGGCCGCGTGATCCAGAGCCAGCCGGTGGTGATCGATCGTGCGGATTATTTTAAGGCATTTGATTTCAAAACTTCTTCTGCACAAAAGGGTGTTCAGCATTATACCATTGAGCTAGGCGCGGTTTCGGGAGAAACTTCGGGCAGAAACAACCGGAAGGACGTCTATATCGACATTATCGATGGCCGGCAAAAGATACTGCTCATGGCGCTTGCACCGCACCCCGATATTAAAAGTATCCGGAGTGTGATCGAGGCGAATGACAACTATGAACTGGATATCAATATCCTGTCCATTGCTAATAATCCACCGGCCAGTACAAAGCCTTACGACCTGGTGATCCTGCATCAGATTCCTAATGTACTCGGGTTAGGTAATGCGCAGGTTCGCAAGTTTCTGGATGCCAAGATGCCTTTGTTTTTCATTCTGGGAAATCAATCGGCGGTGCCGCTGGCCAGCTCGCTGAACCGGTCGCTGTTTATCAATGCTTCCGCGAATAACCAGATTGATAAGGTCACGGCACGGTTTAATCCTTCGTTTTCGCAGCTGAACCTGGATGCGGAGAGCCTGAAATTATTGGAACGCCTTCCGCCGCTTTCTGTGCCTTTTGGCGAATACAATGTGTCGTCGGGTACCGAAACCATATTATACCAGAAAGTAGGAACGCTCAATACCAACAAGCCGCTCCTGGTTTTAAATACCAATGGCGACCAGAAAACGGCCGTCCTGGCGGGAGAGGGGATCTGGCAATGGCGGCAGGAGGAGTTTGCGCAAACCAGCAAACAGGAAGTGGTGGATAACCTTTTCCAAAAGCTGATTCAGGTGCTTTCGGTGAAGGAAGACCGCCGGAAATTCCGCGTGTACCCGATCAGTAACGAATTTGAAGCGGGCGAGCAGGTAGCATTTCAGACAGAGGTTTATAATGACATTTACGAGCCAATTTTCGGTCAGGAGGTGAAACTGGAACTGGTGGATGAAAAGGGTAAAAGCAAGCAATTTACGTACACACACGCGAAGGAAACACCGCGGTTTAATGTGAGCGGGCTGGCGGACGGCGTTTACCGGTACGCGGCTTCCACCACTTTGAAAGGAAAACAGGAAAATGTATCAGGGCAGTTTGTGATCCGTAACGCGGACCTTGAACTGAGCAATACGACGGCGGATTTTGGAATGCTCCGTGATCTGGCACGGCGGTCGGGCGGCACATTTATGACGCCTGCATCGCTGCAACAATTTATTCAAAAACTAAAAACTGACCGCCCGGCCGACAGGCTAGACAGTACCGAGGATATGGTTGAGCTCATTTACCTGAAATGGCTGTTCTTCCTGCTTGTAGTGCTGCTGGGCGCAGAATGGGGGTTGAGAAAATACCATGGCGGTTATTGAGCTCTGCCCCCGACATGATCGAATGCGCTTTACTCTTCATTGCTTACTAATTTGCCTGCTGGCAGGAATGCTGTCTCCTGCGTACGCGCAGGTGCCCGTCCCAGCGACCGATACGCTCGTTCGTGACACGCTTATCCGGGAAACGTCTGTCCGGGACACGCCTGTCCGGGACACGCCTGTCCGGGACTCCGTGCCTGCCGTACGGCCCAATTATAAACTTCTCCGCGGCATCTTTGCGGCCCAATCGGCCATTTATCTGGGAACACTTTATGGGCTCAGCAAGTCATGGTACAAGAACCCGCTGACCAAGTTCACCATCCAGGACGATAGCCACGAGTGGCTGCAAATGGACAAAATGGGGCACCTTTACACATCGTACCAGATTGCCCGGCACACGGCGGCATTGTACAAAAAGACGGGTATTTCAAAAAGGCAAATGCTGGTTTACGGCGCCATTTCCGGGGTGATCTTTCAGACGCCGATTGAAATCCTGGATGGTTTCTCGCCCGACTATGGCTTTTCTCCCGGCGATATGATCGCGAACCTGACAGGCTCAGTGCTGTATCTGGGGCAGGTGGCATTGTGGGACGAGGTGCGTATTCAACCCAAGTTCTCATTTCATTATACTTCACTGGCGCACGTGCGGCCGCAGCTGCTCGGCAGCAGCTGGTCGGAGCGCTGGCTGAAAGATTATAATGGACAGACTTATTGGT
>DATMSL010000917.1:0-2233 GCA_035565435.1 Dyadobacter sp.
AAAAAAGCGCTATAAATGTCGTTTCTTGAATTCAGACGGGTTTTCGCCCACAATTTTCCTGAAAAGTTTATTGAAGTAGGACAGACTTTCGAACCCGACGGCGAAGCATGTTTCTGAAACTGAGCGGTCTTGGAGTAGAAAGTTCTTCGCCTGATTGACCCGGTATTGGTTTACGAAATCGGTGAAAGTCATGCGGGCATTAGCTTTGAAAAAACGGCAGAATGCAGGCGTTGTCAGGTTGACAGCCGCCGCGACTTCATTCACATCGGGTGTGCGGTCGAAGTGGGCTTCCACATAAGCGTAAACATGCTGCATGCGCACCTGCTCTTTATGGAAGGATTTGCTGCCGATTGGTTTAGTATTCAGTACAATGGCCTCGGTCGACTCCGCCATCGTTTTCAGAATGCTCAGAAGGGCCAGCAACTGCTCGAAAGGTGCGAGCGCGGGCATTTGTTTCAGTCTTTGTCCTACCGTGCGTTTGGTCTCGCCGGAGAATGACAGACCATGATGGGACTGCTCAAACAACTTCCGGATGCTTTGCAGCTCGGGTGCGAGCAGGAACTCTTTACCCAGAAAGTCCTCCCGCATTTGAATGATCACCTGCTCGCATTTGGTCCGCACGCCGTAGTCAAAATTGAGGTGGGGGATATTCGGACCGATAAAAACCAGGTCGCTGCCCTCGTATACGGATGTATGCGCGCCCACGTGGCGTGTCCCGCCCGACCCTTCGACGTAGACGATCTCATACTCGGGGTGAAGATGCCAGAGAAAGGTATCGTTGAGCCCGGGAGTAAGCAGAATTTTGAAAGAACTTCCCTGGTCGGGTTGGATGTTTTCGCGGGTGATTTTCATCTTAATTGCTCCTGATTTGCGCACGATTGTGTCGAGAAGATTCTATTTTGTTAATGTAGAGCAAAAATAGGCGATTGTAGCGGTAGTGGGTAGTATGGTATTGCATTAGTTTTGTTTTATTCAATCATGAAAAAATATTATTGATATGGAGACGAAAACAATGGCTACCATGGCACCTGCCAACGCGCATTCGGATATTCCGGGAAATCCTTCGACTGCGAAGTCGAGCAATGTGAGGCTTAATGACAGGAGCAATGGTAAGCCGCTCCGGTTACTGAGCGAGGAGGATTGGGATTTCTGGGTAACCAATGGCTATATCGTGATCAAGGACGCGGTTCCGAAAGAGCAGGTTAAAAGGCTGGCGGATTTTCTCTGGGAGTTCGAAGAGAAGGATCCGAACGACCCGGAAACCTGGTACGCGCCTCCGCGGGCGGAGATGAAGATGAAAGAACTTACTAACACAGGGATGGTGGAAGTGTATAACCATCAATATCTGTGGGACAACCGACAGTACCCGAAAGTGCATGAGGCATTTACCGACATTTGGGGAACCGAAAAGCTCTGGGTGACCATCGACCGCGCCAATCTGAACCTTCCGCTTCGTCCCGGATTTGAGTACAAAGGCTTCATTCACTGGGATTACGATCCGGAAACCAAGCCGCAGAATGTACAAGGAGTACTGGCGCTTGCGGATCAGGATGATGAGAATATGGGAGGGTTCCAATGTGTGCCGGAGCTGTTCAGGACCTATGATACCTGGAAATTAACACAGCCTGAGGATCGAAACCATTTCCAGCCAGACGTAACAGGCTTTGAAATTGTGAAGGTAAAGATGAATGCCGGTGATCTGCTCATTTTTAACAGTTCCCAGCCGCATGGCATTCGCGCCAATCGCAGCAAAGATAAGGTCCGCCTGGCGCAATACATTGCCATGATGCCGGCTCAGGAAGACGACCAGGCATTGCGGCAATGGCGGATCCGCTCCTGGCGGGAACGGGAGGCGCCGCAAGGATATGCTTTTCCGGGAGACCCGAGAAATTGGGAACAAACACGCTATCAAACGGCTGAATTAAGCGAATTGGGACGAAAGCTACTGGGGCTGGAACGCTGGGATTAGGTGCCGAATAATATTGGTAAATCGGGTAATAATCTAAAATAGGGCGCGTTTTGAGTTTGTAACCGCTAACAAACTTTCTTAACGTAAATCTGAACCCCTATGAAAGCGACTCTGCTCACGCTTGCATGCTTGTCGTGCGCCCTGACGAATGGATTTACTCAAACAATCTACCGCGTTTCCGAGACAGCGGGCGAGTTTCTGATCAAAGCGCCTGACGCCCGGGCAGGTGGAATGGGCCATGCAGGAACGGCCACCAGCGCCGAT
>DATMSL010000918.1:0-4730 GCA_035565435.1 Dyadobacter sp.
ATGATCTCGATAAAATGACGCAGCTCTTCCGTCCGTTTCGGGCCGGATTCAGGGTAGGTCATTTTCATCCTCTTCAATTCCTCGGCAACGATTTTGGCGACAGTCAGGCGCAGGTTCTTCTTATCATCGGCCGGTATTACGTACCAGGGAGCCTTTTTGGATGCAGTTTCATTGATACAATCTTCATACGCCTGCATATATTCGGCCCATTTGTCACGCACCTTCACATCCTGCTCCTCAAATTTCCAGTTTTTGGAAGGGTCTTCGATCCGCTCGATCAGTCGCTCGGCCTGCTCTTCTTTCGATACATTCAGAAAGAATTTGATTACCCGGATACCGTTGCGGTAAAGGTATTTTTCCAAGTTTCGGATGTCGGTGTAGCGATGTTTCCATAGTTTATCCAGATCCTCGGTGAGCTCCACCGGTAGGCGCTGCGATTGCGTCAGGATTTCGGGCTGTACTTTCACGACCAGGACTTCCTCGTAGTAACTGCGATTAAAAATCGTGATCGTGCCGCGCTGAGGAAGTACCATGTTGGTCCGCCAGAGAAAATCGTGGCCCAGTTCGGTCTCGGTAGGCCGTTTGAAAGAATGGATCTTGACACCGATCGGGTTCACGCCGGAAAGAACGTGCTTGATGGTCCCGTCTTTTCCGGCAGCATCCATGGCCTGAAAAATAACCAGGAGGCCGTAGCGGTTGTGCGCGTACATCATGCTTTGCAATTCATCGAGCTCCTTCGCCGATTCTTCCTGCATCGCTTCGTACTCTGCCTTATCGGCGTAGATGTCCTTGAAACGTGTTTTGGCCTTACTGATGTCAAATTTTTTGCTACCGTCGTAGCGATAATCATCCGAATTGAAGTCCGACATGTCCGTACGATTTAATGATGAATAAAAATATCATTGGCCTTTCAGGAAAGCGACCAGCTTTGCGAATGCGCGCGCGCGGTGGCTCAGTTCCGATTTTTCCTGCATGGTCATTTCAGCGAATGTGCGCGAGTATCCCTCCGGAACAAATACCGGATCATACCCAAAGCCGTTGGTGCCGCGTTTCTCATCGATAATAGTGCCTTCCACGGTTCCTTCGAATTGATGGTACTGGCCTTGCCAGGATAATGTGATGACGGTCAGAAACCGCGCCGCCTTGTTTGGCTTGTCTGCAAGGTTTTTGAGAAGGAGGTCGATATTGTCGTTGGAATCGCGCTGTTCGCCGGCGTAGCGTGCGGATTTGACGCCTGGCTCTCCATTCAATGCGTCGACTATGAGGCCCGTGTCGTCCGCAAAACAATCAATACCAAAACTATCCCGGACGAACCGGGCTTTTTCATGGGAATTCTCGGCGATGGTGTCGAATGGCTCGGGAATGTCGGTTTCACAGCCGATGTCATGTAGTGTCACGAGCTCGAACTGGTCGCCGAGTAAAGCTTGTATTTCTTCGAGTTTATGCCGGTTGTTGGTGGCGAAGCAAAGTTTCATGCGTAAAATAATTGTGATCGGAGTGCATTTTACGAAAAAATGGGAAGGATTTAAATGCCGCGAAGGCACTGCAGCGGCGGAGCGTGAATATTCACGAAACGTATTCGTGAGCATTCGCGCTCTGCCGTCGCGGTGCCTTCGTGGCATTTATAAAAAGTCGAAGCTTTACTTAGCGGGAGCCGGAGCAGGCGTAGGCAATGCAGGTCCGGCAGCCGGTTTCGCGCCTTTGGTAAAGTCGATCAGTTCCATTTCGAACTGCAATACCGAGTTGCCCGGGATTGGCCCATAGGTTTCAGGTCCGTAAGCAAGGCCCGAAGGAATCAATAGAAGGCCTTTCTCTCCTTTTTTCATCAGGGTAATGCCTTCGTCCCAGCCCTGGATTACCATTCCGGCGCCTACTTGCAGGTCGAGCGGTTTGCCCTGGTTCTTAGAGCTATCGAACTCTTTGCCATCAAGGAATTTGCCCGTGTAATGTACTTTCACATTGTCGCCCGCAGCAGGGCTTGCGCCTGTTCCTTCCGTTTGTACCACGTAAACAAGGCCCGAAGCGGTTTTTCTGGCTTTCGCTTTCAGGTTGTTCTTAACCAGGTACTCGTCGATGATTTTCGCGTCGATATCCTTTTGTTTCTTACCTGCCTCAGCTTGTTGCTTCTGGAATTCTTCCGAAGTGAGAACGCTTACTACTTTCACGGTAAAGCTCAATTCCGAACCTTTTTTGATCATTGGAGGCATTGGCTGACCGATTTTCGCGAACAAAGTATCCGCGTTAACCATAAACTTCGCACTATCGCCGGTAGCGAGCATGGTAAGGCCTTCCTCAAAGCTGCCTTTGTAAGGAGGTGCCTGTAATACCATTTTCACGGGATTTTTCTCTTTATATGTATCGCGGAGCGTAGAGTCGGTACCATTCTTCAACACCAGGTGGAATGTCATGATATCCCCCAGTTTAGCCTTTCTTGCATCGTCTTCGTGATCGAAAAGCGTGTATTTGAGGCCGCTTTCGGTAACCTGCTGACGATGTTGATTGCAAGCGGCTGCGAGAATAGTTATGCCCATCGCATAACCGATTGTTTTTAAATTCATTGGGACGTGTTAATTAGAAGATATTTTGGTGAATGTGGAATTTAAGTTTAGTCAACGCTCAAAAGTTCTTCCTGGTATGATGGAAGTATGCTTAAAAATCTTGCAACTGTTTCATTTACTGATTGTTCGGAACGTCCTCCGGATGCATTCTTATGTCCGCCGCCGCTGAAATGTGTGCTGGCGAGGTCACGTACCGAGAACGAGCCTACCGAGCGGAACGAGATCTTCACCTCGCCTTTGCGTTCGATGAACATAGCCGACATTACGACATTCTCGACCTGCAAACCGTAGTTCACAATGCCCTCCGTTTCGCCCGATGCCGAGTTGAATTTTTGCAATTCCGCTTCGGTCAGGACCATATAAGCCGTGCGGAATTCAGGAAGCACGGTGAGTTTGTTGCAAAGCACATAACCCAGGAATTGCAAGCGCGAGAGCGGTGCATTATCGTAGATCAACCGGTGCACACGGCTCGAATCGAAACCCGTTCGCATCAGATCGGCCACTGCCAAATGCACTGCGGGCGTCACATTACCATGGCGGAATGAGCCGGTGTCGGTCATAATGCCTGCGTAAAGGCATTCGGCCATGGGTATATCGAAAATCTGTTCGGCAGGCAGGCCGCCTTCCATTTCTTTAACCAACTCATAAACCAGCTGTGCCGTAGCCGCCGCTGTGGTATCCCAAACCATCCATTTCGCGAAATGCTCCGGTTCGAGGTGGTGGTCGATCATCATTTTCGGCGCCGCAGCATCCTGTACCACTTTACCCAGGTCCTTCAACCGCGACAATGCCGAGAAGTCGAGACAGCAGATCAGCGTCGCCTGCTCAATTTTTTTCTTGCATTTACCTTGCTCCGAAGCCTTCTCATACACGAGCACATGCTCCATGCCCGAAAGCCAGCGAAGGTTCGCGGCATAGTCGGTAGGGCTGATAACCGTCACTTCATGTCCTTTTTTGAGCAAATAACTGGCCCAGCCCAGGGATGAACCCAATGCATCCGCATCCGGATCGCGGTGCGTTGTGATAACAATTTTTTGGGGTTGGGATAAAAAAGAGCGAAGCTCTTCAGTGGTTTGATTCACAGTGACTTAGTTCAAAAGAGGTATTTCCTGTTTGCTTAGAGCCCACAAAATTAACAAAACTGTTGGGATTTGCTTCATGATACGCGGTAAAGGCTGGCAATCAGGCGGTGATTTAATATAAGGCTGCCGTTTACGAGTGAAAGGTTCGGGGATTTAGATTGAAATATAGTAGCTTGCAGGCAGTATCATTAATAGCCAAGTACGTATGCCAACGAATAAGACATTTACCATGATCAAGCCTGACGCTGTGAAGGATGGTCATTCGGGTTCAATCATCAAGATGATCGAAGCAGCAGGATTCCGGATTGTGGCCCTGAAAAAAACGCAGCTTACCTCCGAGCGTGCCGGGGAATTTTACGCCGTGCACAAGGAGCGTCCCTTCTACAATGATCTTTGTCAGTATATGTCGTCCGGGGCAATCGTCCCGATGATCCTCGAAAAGGAGAATGCGGTGGCAGATTTCCGTACGCTCATTGGAGCTACGAATCCGGCGAATGCGGAGGAAGGCACTATACGCAAATTGTTTGCGATATCGATCGAAAAGAATGCGATCCACGGATCGGATTCAGACGAAAACGCTGAAATCGAAGGGAATTTCTTCTTCTCGCATGTAGAGCAGTTTTGAGAAGGTTAGCATATTAAAATAGAAAACCCCGAGGCAGGATGCTTCGGGGTTTTCTATGGTTTGTACTTTGATTTATACTTACAAAACTTTGACGTATACGCTGTCGAGCACCTGTATATAGCCGTTAGCTGTTTCTACATCTTTTCGGAAGATTTTTGCGCCGTTGAAGGTTACCACACTATCTTTCTTTGCTACATCGAGTTTCAGTGTGCCAACTATTTCGAGCGTTCCAGCCTGGAAATCGCTGTATCTTTTTTGTCCCTTAATGGTGTGGTTGTTGAGAAATGCCTCCGCTTCCTCAGTCTTGATGAGAGATGAGCTGAAAATGTTTGCTTTTTTGAAAGCTGCATTGGAGGGTGCAAGTAACGTAAAATTCTGCGATCTGAAGTCGTCCTCTTTTCCTGCCCTCTCCAAGATGTCCTTCAACATGCTGAATTCCGGATTTTCGTTGATGACATCCGTCAT
>DATMSL010000919.1:0-13930 GCA_035565435.1 Dyadobacter sp.
TCTTTACCAAAAGAGATTCTCCCATTGGTATTGTAAGTTTCGGAGCAGCAGTTACTTCCGGTGTGCTCGGCGATGGTAAGTTTATCGACGGCTATATCAAAAAATCCGGCTCGGAACCATTCATTTTTCCGGTAGGGGATAATGGCGCATTGCGCCCGTTCTCGGTCGGGTCCGATCAGGCGGTTGGGGCGTACTACGGCGTCAACCCGGCGGTCGCCATTACAAGTAACCCGGCTGGCGGTGACTATGGTGTTTTGCCGGAAGGAGGTCCGTTTAGTACCAGTTCAATGGGGGAGGGACTAGCCGCTATCAGTACCAGTGAATATTGGGATATCAATGGCGCTTCACCGAGTCGCATTACACTTTCGTGGAATAGCAGCAGCGCAGTGAATGCGCTGGTTGCTAACCGTGGGCTCTCCAAACTGACTATTGCCGGCTGGGACGGTACCAAGTGGGTGAATTTGCCCGCTGCCATCGACGCTACGTCGCTTTTCGGGCAGCCCAGTACGGGAACGTCCGGATCGCTGACCACTATTCTTGACATTGCACCCAATACCTATAATGTGTACACGCTGGCCGCATTGCGCGACGGGGCATTGCCGGTCGTGCTGGTGAGCTTTACGGCCGTCGCGCGTGAGCATGCGAGCTATCTCCAATGGTCTACATCAGAAGAGGTTAACAGCAGTCACTTCGATATCGAACGCAGCGATGACGCGAAATCCTGGCGGCAGATTGGCCGCGTGGCAGCCCGGGGAGATGGTATCACAACGCCTTTGGCGCCTTCGCAATATGACTTTACGGACGAAAATCCTCTGGGTGGTAACAATTTCTACCGGCTGAAAATGGTGGACCGCGTGACGGACCGCACGGATGCTGCATTCGCATACAGCCGCATCGTGAAAGTGGCGATGGATGGTCAGCCCGACTGGGCCGTTTACCCTAATCCGGTCGCCGAAAAGCTGTTCTTTTCTCCAAGTATCAGGCAAAATCTGGCTTCTGCCCGGCTTACGGATGCGGGCGGGCGGACCGTGTATGCGTCGCGTGAAGTTTCGGGCGATGGCATCGATGTCAGCCATATCCCTGCCGGCATTTACCTGTTGAAATTCTCCTTTACCGATGGGTTGTCAAAATCATATAAAGTACTGGTCAACAGATGATCATGTATTCAACCGAACGGAAAATACTAATTCAATGACGTATGGCTTATCTTGATCCTTATACAGTACCACTCACGGCCAACAAGGCGGCTCACCTGCTTAGAAGAGCTACAATGGGCCCCACACGCGCGGAGATTGCCGCATTTACGGGTCTGAACCCCGGGACGGCGGTCGACCAGCTATTCGCGAACGTTTCCTACACGGCCTCGCCACCACCACCGGTCGATTATGCGCCTACCAGCCCTTACTATATGCAGCCGTTTACGGCATTCCCCTTTGTCTCGTCCAGAAGCGGGGAGCTAAGCGTGTATTTGCGCTATTGGTGGGTAGGGCTGATGATGTTACAGAATAATAAACCGTCGGTGCTCGAAAAAATAACGGCCTTCTGGCAGAACCATTTCGTGGTGTCGCAGAACGTCATGGCCGACTACCGCTACATGTACCGGTACCTGAAACTCCTGCGCGACAACAGCCTCGGTAATTTCAAAACGATGACCATCGGCATCACGAAAGATCCTGCCATGCTCATTTTTCAGAACGGGCACGGTAATAACAAAGACCATCCTAATGAGAACTACGCCAGAGAGTTGCAAGAGCTTTTTACCGTAGGGCAGCATGACTATTACGGCAATCTGAACTATACCGAAGAGGACGTGAAGGCAGCGTCGAAAGTGCTGACCGGCTGGATGGTTACCAATTACTATGCCAACGGGACTACCGACTTCACTTCGAATTTCCACTGGAGCTATCACGATTCGTCCGACAAGACGTTTTCGGCAAAATACGGCGGCATTACTATTCAGGGCCGGACCGGCGATACAGCCGGCAACCTGGAGATGAATGAACTGGTGGATATGCTGCTTGGGCATCCCGAGACGCCGAAGCATATTTGTCGTAAACTTTACCGCTGGTATGTTAATCAGAATGTGACCCAGGACATCGAAAACAATGTGATTGTTCCGTTGGCTGCATTCTTCGCTAGCCCGGAAAACAACTACAATATCAAGCCGGTGCTCGAAAAGCTGCTCAAAAGCGAGATATTTTTCAGTGACCAGAACGTGGGCGCGATCATCAAATCACCGATGGAATACCTGGTGGGCATGGGGCGCTATTTCGAGTTGCCTTGCCCGGACATGATGACGGACACAGCTGCGTATATCAACTACATCCGTTTTTTCCTTTGGGGGATGGGCGGTATGAATCTCGAAGTCCTCACGCAGCCGCTGGTGTTTGGTTACCCACCTTATTATCAGGTAGGTTACTCCAAGAACTGGATCAACGGCTCGACAATCACCGCTCGCAGGGGGAATAGTGATACAATTATCTTCCCGAGCCTGGTGGTGAAGCCGGGCTATACTTTGGGGATCGATTTCCTTGCCTGGATTCAGAAAATCCAGCCCAACTTTGCCGATACGACCACCGCGGCTATCACCCCGGATGTGGTATTGGCCGCATTCTCCAAAAACCTTTTTGCGATTGATCTCTCGGATGCGCAGAAGACCTACCTCATCGATGTGGTTTTTATGAATAACCTGCCGCGGATCGAATGGCGCTACGAGCTGAATGCCTACCGCAGCAACCCGGCGAGTACCACCGCTGCCAGTGCCGTTAAAAACAGATGTTCCAACCTGATGCGGTATATGATCAGGATGGCTGAGTATGAGGTGTTTTAATTAGAAATTGTATGAAAAGAAGAGATTTTCTGGCATCGGCCTCAGCCATGGCGTTACCTGTAATGGTGAACGGATTTGGCATAACCAGCCTCAGTAACCGCTCATCTCTTGTGCGATCGCTCATGGGAACGGCTGCCGCGGCTACCGACCGCATTCTCGTGATCATTTATCTGAACGGAGGGAATGACGGGCTCAATACGGTTATCCCGCTTCAATATTATTCCAAATACCAGAGCATCCGGAGTAACATCGCTATCCCGCAAAGCAAAGTACTCACGCTGTCGGGTATGGCGGAGGCAGGGTTGCACCCGTCGATGACCGGTATGCGGGACATGTATAACCAGGGGCGGCTTGCGATTGTCAATTCGGTGTCGTATCCGAACCCGAACCAGTCGCACCACCGGTCGTCGGACATTTGGATGACGGCGACGGATGCAAACCAGTATTCCAACAGCGGGTGGGCGGGTCGTTATCTCGACAATCGTTTTCCGGGTTATCCCCAGAATTACCCGAACGACACCATGAAGGACCCATTGGCTTTGCAGATCGGGGTACTGAACTCGACGAGCCTGCTGGGGCCGCAAAGCCCGATGAATATCTCGGTAGAAAACGTAAATAACTTCTATGCGTTGCTGAATGGTGGTGTTGGATTGGCTTCCAGCGACCTGCCTTGCTGCGAGGCCGGGGAGATGATCAAGCACGTGCGGCAGCAGCAGCTCCTTTCTACCGGTTATTCGGGTCAGATCAAGCGGGCTTATGATGCCGGCAGAACTATGGCGACATACCCAACGGCAGGTACCACCACTGAACTTTCGGAACAGCTTAAGATCGTAGCGAGACTGATCCACGGAGGTTTGCAGACGAAGATATATTTCGTGGAGCAAGGCGGATTTGACACGCATGGTGATCAGGTCACGGCAAGTGATACGACGGTGGGAACCCACGCCAACCTGCTCAAAAGGCTTTCCGATGCGGTGTCTTCGTTTCAGAACGACGTGGTTCTTCAGGGAACTGCCGACAGGGTGGTGGGCATGACCTTCTCGGATTTTGGACGGCGCGCCAATTCTAATGCTTCACGGGGTACTGATCATGGTGTAGCAGCGCCGATGTTTGTCTTTGGAACAGGGATCAAGCGCCAAATGGTAGGCGTTGTGCCGGATCTTAATAACGATCTCGAACCGCCGACCACCAGTCCAACCAATGAAAACCAGGAGATCAAAATGCAGGTGGATTTCAGGCGCATCTATTCCGATATCCTGCGGGACTGGTTCGGAGCCCAGGGGACTGTCACCGACTCACTTTTGTTCAGAAACTTCAAAACGACTTCCCTCTTCTCGAATGTGATCGAAACTACCGCCTCAGGCGCGTGGCTCGATCGATCGATCTGGTCGGCGGGACGGCCTCCGGGCGTAGGCGACTACGTGCGTGTGAACCCGGGCCATGTGGTGGCCGTTGGCCAGAATATCACTGTCCGGAACATCCAGGTAGAGGGCGGGGGAGAGTTGAATATCCTCGGAAATTATACGATTAACACCACAGGTTGAGCAGGGGACTTGCCTGTTACTATATTGAAAGTGCCGGAGAACGTTGATTTCTTCCGGCACTTTTTGTTTACTTTACGCTGTTCCAAACGATATTATTCATGAAAAAACTGGTTTGTTACGCATTTATCGCCACGGTCGTGCTGATGCAGGCGTGTCAGAAAAAATCAGAGAAAGCAGAAAGCACTATGCCACCGATTAGTGAAGTATTTGCCCGCTACTATGAAGAAAGGCTTCCGCTCTATCCGTTGGAAGCGACCATGAACGGTGATAACCGCTACAATGATAAGATGCCGGATGATCTCTCGCAGGCAGGAAAAGCACGTATGATTGCTTTTTACCGAAAGTACCAGGATGAACTCGCCAACTACGACCACGGTAACCTGACACCGGAAGAAAAGGTAAGCTGGGACCTGATCGAATGGGAGTGCAGCATTAACCTGGAAGGTTTAAAATTCCCGGTGGAGCTAATGCCGATTAACCAGATTTTCTCTACGCACCTGATGATCGGGCAAATGGCGAGCGGCAGCAGCTTACAGCCGTTTAAGACCGTGAAAGATTACGATAACTGGCTGAAACGGGTGGACGGCTTCGTGGTGTGGTGTGATACAGCAGTGGTGAATATGCGCAATGGGATCAAGCAGGGCTACGTTTTGCCCACACCGCTGATCAAAAAGGTGATCCCGCAGTTTGCCGACATGGCCCACGGGCCGGTGAAAGACCATTTGTTTTATTCACCTGTCAAGAATTTCCCCAAGGACTTTTCGGACGAAGACAAGGCAAGGCTTGAAAAGGAATATGCGGCGATGGTTAAATCGAAAGTCATTCCGACATTCCAGAAAATGCATGCTTTCATGGAAAAGGAATATCTTCCGGCAGGCCGGATGACTGATGGCTTCGAGGCGCTTCCGAATGGTAAGGCTTTATACAACTACTATATTAAGTACTACACTACTACCGATCTGACCGCAGAGGAAATCCATCAGATCGGATTGAAAGAAGTAGCACGTATTTCGACTGAAATGGAGAAAGTGAAGGCTCAGGTAGGTTACCAGGGCGATCTCAAATCTTTCTTTAATGCGGTGCGGGCGAACAAGAAGCTTATGCCTTTTACCAAAGCCGAACAGGTAATCGCGCATTTCAACGGGATTCACGAGCGGATGAAGCCGAACCTGACCAAGCTTTTTGAACTTACTCCGAAAACGCCGTTCGAAGTGCGCAGGACAGAGGCTTTCCGGGAAGCATCGGCTTCTGCGGAATACAATCCGGGTCTGCCCGACGGTTCGCGCCCGGGGATTTTCTATGTTCCTGTGCCGGACGCCAAAGAATACAATATTGTTTCGGATGAAAGCCTTTTCCTGCACGAAGCCATTCCGGGGCACCATTATCAGATCTCATTGCAGCAAGAGAACACCGCGCTGCCGGAGTTCCGGAAAAACCTCTGGTATAGTGCCTATGGCGAAGGCTGGGCATTGTATACTGAGTCATTGGGTAAGGAATTGGGGCTCTATACCGACCCTTATCAGTATTTCGGTATGCTGAGCGCAGAAATGCACCGCGCGATCCGCCTCGTGGTGGATACCGGCCTGCATTCAAAAGGCTGGACGCGCGATCAGGCAATCAAATATTCACTGGATCACGAAGCCGAATCGGAGGAAAGCATTACGGCGGAGGTAGAACGTTATATGGCGGGTGGCGGGCAGGCATTGTCGTACAAAATCGGTCAGCTGAAAATCCGGGAATTGCGTTCCAAGGCGGAGCAGGAAATGGGGGCGAAATTCGATATCCGCGCATTCCACAAGCTGGTACTGGAATCGGGTTGCGTGCCGCTCAAACTGCTCGAAGATAAAGTCAATACATGGATAGCAGCAGGTAAGTAGTTTTTTCGGATACCTGACCCACGAAAGAGCAATGTCTGAACGGCATTGCTCTTTTTGTTTGGTTAAAAGTAAATAATTGGACAAGAGCAGTATAGAACAGGACAGTTCTTTGATTTCAAATTGGTATTATCGCTTCATTAAATGTGCATTTTTTTAGTTAGATTTATATACTGGGTAAAAAAATGTCACAGAACCTGAACCCAAGATGATGTATTTAAGGACTAGTTTTTTGCTGCTTACCGGGGCGGTTGTAGTTGCTTTGGGCATCCAATCGTGCAACAACAAACAGGGGAGTGCTGCCGAGGAGAAACTGCCCGAGCAGGTAAGTTACAACTTCGATATCCGGCCCATTCTTTCCGACAAATGCCTGGCCTGCCATGGCCCCGACGCGAATAAACGGGAAGCGGGCCTGCGCCTCGATGATCCCGGGAGCGCATTTGCCGCCTTGAAAGATAATCCCAAAGCTCATGCGCTGGTGGCAGGTAAGCCCGATCATTCCGCGGTTTACCTGCGCATTACGACGGAGGATACGACTCTCCGTATGCCGCCGCCCGCCTCCAACCTCAAGCTATCCCAACGGGAAATCGACCTGATTGGCAAATGGATCAAGCAAGGTGCGAAATATGAAAAGCACTGGGCATTTGTGGCACCCAAAAAGCCAAAACGGCCGGAGGTGGATCACGAGGATTGGGTCAAAAACGATATCGACTATTTCATTCTCGAAAAACAGGAACAGAAAGGACTGGAACCCAGCGCCGAAGCGGATAAGGAGCGCTTGCTCAAACGCCTGAGTCTCGACCTGAATGGTCTGCCGCCGAGCTTGGAGCTGATGGACGAGTTCCTGGCCGACAATAGCCCGAATGCGTATGAGAAAATGGTCGATAAGCTACTCGCCAACCCCACTTACGGTGAAAAAATGGCTATTCACTGGCTCGACCTCGCCCGCTATGCCGACTCGCACGGCTACCAGGACGATGGCTACCGTACCCAATGGCCGTGGCGCGACTGGGTGATCCACGCCTTCAACAAGAACATGCATTACAATGATTTTGTAACGTGGCAGCTGGCCGGCGATCTCCTTCCCAACTCTTCGAAGGAACAGCTCCTGGCAACGGGCTTCAACCGGAACCACAAGATTACCGAAGAGGGCGGGGTGATACCCGAGGAATACCGCATTATGTATGTTACTGACCGTAATGATCTGTTTGGTAAGGGATTACTCGGTGTTACGCTGGAATGCGCGCATTGCCACGACCACAAATACGATCCGTTTTCGCAAAAGGAATATTACCAGATGTTCGCATTCTTTAATAATGTGAATGAGGTCGGCATCGAATCGGTAATCGGCGGGCCGGAGACTTATGCGAAGAAACCGTTGATGGAGATCAGTAACGAGGAGGTCAAGAATATTCTGACATTCATTAACAAGCCTGATACCAACCGGCTGATCGTGTCGGTCATGGGAGATCTGGATACGTTACGCAAGACTTACGTCCTCAAACGCGGGGCCTACGATGCGCCGGGCGAGGAAGTGCAGGCCGGTACGCCTGTGGCTATCCTGCCATTTGACAACAAATACCCCAAAAACCGGCTGGGGCTTTCGCAATGGCTATTCGATAAGCGGAATCCGTTGACGGCGAGAGTGTATGTGAATATTCTCTGGCAGGAATTCTTTGGGAAAGGCATTGTCAAAACCTCCGGTGATTTCGGTATGCAGGGCGAACTGCCGACACACCCGAAACTCCTCGACTGGCTGGCCGTGGATTTCATGGAGCATAACTGGGATATCAAACGGTTTGTGAAGCAAATGGTGATGTCTGCTACTTACCGGCAATCGGCCGTGGTAACGAAGGAGCACCTCGCGCACGACCCGGATAATGTATACCTGGCGCGCGGACCGCGCTACCGCATACACGCGGAGTTTGTGAAGGACCTCGTATTGGCGAGCAGCGGGCTGCTCAACCGAACCATAGGTGGGCCAAGCGTGAAGCCTTACCAGCCTGCGGGTTTGTGGGAAGGCGCTACTTCGGGGCGCGGATTGCTGTCGGTCTATAACCAGGATCATGGCGCGAGTCTCTACCGGCGCGGCATGTACACGCTCATCAAACGCACCGTTCCGCCTCCTACAATGGCGATTTTCGATGCCAGTAACAGGGATTTGTGCGAAGTAAGGCGCCTGAAAACCAATACCCCGTTGCAGGCACTGGTGATGATGAACGACCCGACGGTGCTGGAAGCCTCACGCGTGCTCGCCGCGAAGCTGCTGCAAGAGAAGACCACGACCGAGGAAAAAATCGGCAAGGCGTTCAGGCGGATCGTTTGCCGTAAACCGAGCCAGAAAGAATTGGAAGTGCTTGCCGGCTACTATGCGAAGGAACTGAAAGAAATTCAGCTCCAGAAGGCAGAGAAGATGGTCTCAGTAGGAGAATATCCGCTCATCAAAAATGTAGACAAAAGGGCGCAGGCAGCACTGATGCGCGTCATTTCCACGATTTACAATTTGGAAGAAACTATTACGAAGTCTTGAGGGCAATCGGCTTTCGGATATGGTGATCTTGTAAATATACGTGTGGTATTCAAAAAAAGGCCGACAGCTGATTGCCGAAAGCCGAAGTTTTAAAAAAAAGCTGACGGCCGACAGCCGAAAGCCGAAGTCCAGAAAAAATGGAAAAGGAAATCATTGAACACGGATTTAGTTTCAACAGAAGGCGCTTTCTGTCCACGATGAGCCTCGGCATCGGGAGCGTGGCATTGGGCTCGTTGCTCATGCCCGATTTGTTGAAAGGAGGCGGACTCGAAGAGGAGGGGCTCGCACCGGGTATCCCGCATTTCGCGCCCAAGGCCAAGCGGGTAATTTATTTGTTCCAAAACGGGGCGCCTTCGCAGCAGGAGCTTTTCGACTATAAACCGAAGCTTCGCGAAATGTTCGGTAAGGAAATACCGCCTTCCGTGCGCGGTACGCAGCGGCTCACGGGCATGACGGCCAACCAGGCATCATTTCCGCTGGTCGGATCTTTCGTAGATTTCAAACAATATGGCCAGTCGCAAGCGTGGGTGAGCAATCTCATGCCTTATACTTCGAAAATCGTGGACGATCTGTGCTTTGTGCGTTCGATGTATACCGAGGCCATCAACCACGACCCGGCATTGACATTCCTGCAAACCGGCTCGCAGCAGGGCAACCGGCCGAGCATGGGCTCCTGGCTGAGTTATGGATTGGGGAACGAGAATAAAAACCTGCCGAATTTTACGGTATTGCTCTCGCGCGGTGTGGGTAACGGGCAGGGCGTGTATTCCAAATTGTGGTCCAACGGCTTCCTCGATTCGGTACACCAGGGCGTGCAGTTCAGTAAAGGGGAAGATCCGGTGCTTTACCTGCGTGATCCCGAAGGAATGGACCGCAAAGAGCGCCGCGACATGCTCGACAAGCTTTCGGAACTGAATGAATTGTCGTACCAGGAATTTGGTGACCCGGAGATCAGCGCGAAGATCAAGCAATATGAAATGGCCTACCGCATGCAAACCGCGGTACCGGAAGTCATGGATTTGTCCAAAGAGTCGGATGATATTATCAAGCTGTACGGTCCCGAATGTCTCGTGCCGGGTACGTACGCGGCCAACTGTCTGCTCGCGCGCAAGCTATCAGAGAACGGTGTGCGGTTTGTGCAGCTCTATCACCAGGGGTGGGACCAGCATGGCAACCTGCCGTTCGAAATAACCAAGCAAGCTATGGACGTCGACCAGGCATCTGCTGCATTGGTCACTGATTTGAAACAGAGAGGGCTACTCGACGAAACGCTCGTGATCTGGGGTGGGGAATTCGGCCGTACCAGTTATACCCAGGGCAAGCTCACACCCGAAAACTACGGCCGTGATCACCATCCGCGCTGCTTCACGATCTGGATGGCCGGCGGAGGTATCAAGCCCGGTATTGTCTACGGCGAAACCGACGAGCTGGGCTATAACATTGCCAAAGACCCTGTGCATGTGCACGATTTCCAGGCGACGATCCTGCATCAGCTCGGCCTGAACCACGAAAAACTGATATTCAAGCATCTCGGGCGCCGTTACCGGCTCACCGACGTTTCGGGCAAGGTCGTCCGGGACATTATCAGCTGATTTTTTGAGAGTTGTTTATCATTGGTCATTTTTTGGTGGAATTATAAATGCATTTGAAACTCAGGGTTTTCGCGGAACAGTTACTAGTCGCTTCCAATATTTTCATACTGTTTTTACTGCTCTTCGAAAGCAAACTCGTGATCCCGGCGTGGCTGCAAACCATCGGCCGGATGCACCCGCTCATCCTGCATTTTCCGATCGTGATCCTGCTGTTGGCGATGCTGCTCGAATTCTTCCGCTTCAAACCGGAATATGCAGGCAATGCATTCTATCGTAACTTTTTGCAAGGCCTGCTGCTGATCGGGGCACTCTTCGCGGCGGTAACAGTGATTATGGGCCTGTTTTTGTCGAGAGAGGAAGGTTACGAAGGCGCTACACTGACCTACCATAAATGGACGGGAGCGGGGATCTTCTTTTTTGCATCCGTCATTTATTGGGTAAGGAATGCCCGGTGGTACAAATCGATAGCGGCCAGGGCAGGGGCATTGCTCGCGGTCGTGGCCCTCGTACTAACCGGCCACTACGGCGCCGCGCTCACGCATGGCAGTAATTTCATTTGGGAACCCATTTCCAATAAAAAGGAAATCGCCGGAGTGCCGTTGGACCAGGCGGTTGTTTATACCAATGTGATCAAACCTATTCTCGAACAAAAATGCACAAGCTGCCATAATCCCGATAAGCTGAAAGGTGAACTGATTCTGACCGACCCGCAGTCGATTATGAAAGGAGGGAAATCAGGCAAGCTGCTTGTGCCCGGTAACCCGCAAATGAGCCTTTTGCTGCAGCGGGTGCATTTGCCGATGGAAGAAAAAAAGCACATGCCGCCGTCGGGGAAGGCGCAGCTTACTTTGCAGGAAATCTCGTTGCTTACATTGTGGGTTAAACAAAAAGCCGATTTCCAAAAGAAACTGATCGCTTTGCCCGCCTCCGACTCGCTGCGAATGCTTGCTACCGCGTTCCTGCAACCGCATACGCAGGAAGAGGAATACGATTTTCCGGCCGTCGATGAGGACAAGGTGAAGGCGCTCAATACCGATTACCGGACAATATTACCTCTAGCGCGCGAGTCTCCCGCGTTGGCAGTGAACATTTATAACGCCGCGGCATATAATGTCAGCCAGCTCGACGAACTGGGCGATATCCGTAAACAGGTCATTTCTTTGAACCTGAACAAAATGCCCGTTAAAGACGCCGATCTGAAAAGCATTGCGAAATTTGAAAACCTTCGCAAACTCGACCTCAACTTTACGGATGTCAGCGCGGCAGGCTTGAAGGAACTTTCAGGTTTGAAACATTTGCAAAACCTCACATTATCCGGTACAAAGCTCGGTTTGAACGATTTGAAAGGGCTATTGCCGCAATTAAAAAGTGTCAAAACAGTCGCCGTTTGGGATACAAAACTGTCGGCTGCCGATGTACAGCAATTGCAGCAGGCTAATAAGGGCATGAACATCATCGGAGGTTTTAAGGACGATGGTAAAAATCCGTTGAAGCTCAATCCACCGCAAATGAAGAACGCCTCGCCGATTTTCGCGCAGACGCTGGTTGTGGACATTCAGCACCCGATCAAGGGCGTGGATGTGCGGTTTACGATGGACGGGTCGGAGCCGGATAGCATAAGATCTCCATTGCTCGACCACAAAACGGTCATCAACAGTAACACAACCATTCGTGCCAAAGCCTACAAAAATGGCTGGTACGGCAGCGATATGATTACCTTCGACTACTATAAAAGTGCCTACCAACCCGACAGCGGTACATTATTGGCTCCGTTAAACCGTGTACACCAGGCAGAGGGCGTGAAAACGTTCTTCGATCATAAACTGGGAGTGATCGGTGCCAATAATCCAGCCTGGGCCAACAACTGGGCGGGGGTTAGGGATAATGATATGGCTTTTGTGTCGGAGTTTAAAAAGCCTGTGACGCTGTCGTCGCTCGGCGTGCGTTACATGGTGGAAGAAGATACGGGCATTTTCCCCCCTGAATTGGTTGAAATATGGGGCGGTACCACGCGTGAGAATATGAAGCTGCTCACGAAGTTTAAGGCGCCGATGCCTGTAAAAGGGGAGCGCGCATCGCTGCGCAGCGTGGCAGGGTCGTTTAAGCCCCAGCAGGTTTCCTACATTAAAATAGTGGCTAAACCGCTCAGCAAAATACCCGCGTGGCACCGTAACAAAGACAAGCGTGCATTGCTGCTCGTGGATGAAATGTTCCTGAATTGATTACGCTCTACCAAGTCTGCGCCACAATTCCGCGCAGGCGCGTGCATTGTGGTACGGACATTTCCAGAAGCTGATCTTGTCGCCTTTCACCGGTGTGCCGTCCTCTTTGACCGTACCAAACCATTCGCCCCTTTCGTGGTCGATGAACTCGTTGACGATGTAATCCCAGCTTTTTTCAGCTTTTGTTTTAAACTGTGGATCCTTTGTGAGCTGATAGGCATTGTAAAACCCGACGAGCTGTTCTGCCGCAACCCACCAGCTGCGGTCGGTTTGGGTATGCTTTGTTTCGGGGTCATATTCGTAGTTTAATGCGCCGTCCGATCCGAGTCCTTTGGAAGCTGCCGTGGCCATGGCGATGGATTTCTTCCTCATCCGGGCGATCAGCTTCTCGTCGTGCAATACTTCGGCAGTTTCGAAAAGCAGCCAGGAGGCCTCGATATCGTGGCCAAACGAAACAATATGGTCTTTGGCTTTCCATTGCTCGTCGAAGAATAGCTGCATGGTTTCGGTTTGGGGATTCACAATGTGCGTGATGATCGCGTCGAGCATGCCGGCTGTCTGCTTTTTGAGCTTTGCATCCGGCCAGACACTGTACAGGTTGGTATATGCTTCTACCAAATGCAAATGCGTGTTCATGCTCTTATTCCACGGGCTTTTGCTCAGGATGTAATCGTCTGTCGCCGACCAGTCGCGGGCGAATGCCTCGCGGTAACCACCATTTACGGGGTCGAACGCATGTTTTTCAATCACTTCAAAAAGGGACTGTGCTTTTTCCAATGCCGGTTTGAAATGCGTAATGCGGTAGTATTCCGCCAGTCCGTACATCGCAAATGCATTGCCGTAGATCTGCTTTTTGGTTTCCAGCGGCGAGCCATCCGCATTCACAGACCAGTATACACCACCATGTTCGGCGTCAAAGAAATTTTTGATCAGCTGCTGGTAGGCCCGGTCGGCCAATGTCAGGTATTTGGCCTCTTTTAACAAACGGTGCGCGAGTGAAAACGTCCACAGGAGCCGCCCGGTAAGTACCACCGATCTTGCGGAATCCTTCACCGGCTGGTTATCATAATTCACCTGCCCGTAAAACCCACCTTTCTCCGGATCCGGCCCGTATTTTTCCCAATAATCTAGAATCGCAACAAACTCTTTCTTAAATGCTTCGGGCGTAAATGCGGCCATGGTTCCGGGTTGGTTTCTAGGGAAAAGCCAGCCCCGCGTGGTTCATACTTATACTGAAACTCCTTATCCGCATTCAGTAGGTGACTGTTCTTTTACAGTGGTTAAGATAAGCAACACGAGGATACTAACTTCAATCCTGCACGACCACTTTAAACACTT
>DATMSL010000920.1:0-2603 GCA_035565435.1 Dyadobacter sp.
GCTGGCTCACATCGAGACCTACTTTCTCATCTTGCTCAGATACGCGGAGCGGGAGGATCAGGTCAGTGATTTTCAACAGCAGGAATGAACCAACGAATGCGAATACTGATACACCTACCAGTGCGATTACGTGGTTGATGAACAACTTGGTTTCGCCGAATGCCAGACCTTGGTCTACTACCAGTGAGTTAACACCGCTGGTTGCGAAGATACCGGTCATCAGCATACCTACCATACCACCTACACCATGGCAAGGGAATACGTCGAGTGTGTCGTCCAAAGTAGAACGCGTACGCAGGTGAGCGATGTAGTTAGAAGTGATCGCAGCGATAGTACCGATGAAAAGAGATGCAGGAACAGTTACGAAACCGGCAGCAGGAGTAATGGCAACCAGTCCAACTACGGCACCGATACAGAAACCAAGTGCAGATACTTTTTTGCCTCTCGCAGCATCGAAAAGAACCCATGCCAAACCAGCAGCACCCGCAGCCGTGTTGGTAGTAGCGAAAGCTGAAACCGCCAATGGAGAAGCTGTAAGGGCAGAGCCTGCGTTGAAACCGAACCATCCGAACCAAAGCAAACCTGTGCCAAGCAATACGAATGGAATGTTTGCAGGAGGAAGTACGTGATCTTCGAGAAGCGACTTGCGACGTTTCAGGTACAATGCGCCAGCGAATGCAGCCCAACCAGCCGACATGTGAACAACGGTACCTCCGGCGAAGTCAAGCACACCCATTTTGAACAGGATACCATCTGCATGCCAGGTCATGTGAGCCAACGGCGAGTAGATGAAAACACAGAACAGGATAATGAAAAGAACGTAAGAGCGGAAGTTAATACGCTCAGCCATCGAGCCAGTTACAAGCGCAGGAGTGATCACCGCAAACTTCAACTGGAACATTGCGAACAAAGCAAAAGGAATGGTTCCCCAAATAGGGCCGTCCAATACACCTTTGAACATGAAGTGGGTTGTCGGGTTTCCAACGAAACCACCGATGTCCTCACCAAATGCAAGGCTGAAACCGAAAACTACCCACACCACACTGATTACACCCATTGCAATAAAGCTCTGGAGCATCGTGGAAATGACGTTTTTGGTGTTGACCATTCCTCCGTAGAAGTACGCCAGACCCGGGGTCATGAGCAATACCAGCGCGGCTGATACGAGCATCCACGCAGTGTCGCCCGAATTGATGCCCTCCGTCACGATCTGTGTCGGAACATTGGGAACGAAGGCACCGAGGATGCTGATTACCAGGAGGATAATCAGTGGGATAAAGTTACGTTTTTCCATTGTAGTAAATTATTGTTATTGTAGATTAAGAAGGTATTCGTGTGAAATGCTATGTGTCTCTTTTAGAATTTGTAAATGAATGCGAGTCCGAAAGTGGTTTGGCTGTTTTTAGTCCATCCTCCCTCTGAATCCTGGAATTGCTGCTCCTCTCCGCTACCACTCAGCTTGGGGTAGGCATCCAGGCGGAACTCCGGTTTCACGAGTATGTGGCCGTCAGCGAGGCTGATATTACCGGTCAGGGTAACCGAATTTACTTTCGTGCCCATTCCTGAACGCGTCAGCAAACCGCGCACACCTTTGTCATTATTGAAATACTCGTAGCGTGCACCGATTCCGAAGTTGTCTGTGATAGCCGTATTAGCATACACTGCAAAACCACCCCATGATTCAGTATCGATCGGGCCACCAGCACCCTGATAGTCACCTTTTTGAGATCCGTAAGCGGCATTCAGACCCAACAGGAATTTCTCGGTCACCTGGAAGCTCGTCGTAAGGTCGAACACCTGGTAGAAACCATCCGGCTGCTTGCCGAGTGAATCCGTATTCGCCTCGTTGCTTCCGATATAATTCAGGTAAACATTCCAGTTGTTAACCGGCTTGAAGTACAGTTGGCTGATAATTCCCTTTGCGCGGTTGTTATCGCCCAGACCATCTACGTTGTTCACAACACCCACCATCAACGATGCCTTATCGGAGAATGCGTAAGTGGCTTTCAAACCTGCGTGATAGAAAGGCCCGTTGTTGAACAAGTTAGAAAGCGAGTAGTTGAAGTTGGCCGGTGCGTCGATCACTTCATACCCGATATGCGTACCGAACTGCCCGGCTGTCATCGAGAACTTGTCGGTGAATTTGTATGTGAAGTATGCTTGCTTAATAGCGAGTGCAGTGCTGAACAGCGCATTGCCATAGTTACCCATATTGGCATTAGGTCCGAAAGTAAGGTCAACGACCGCTTCCGACTTGGCGTTGGTATAAGCAACTTTCGCCTGAACCAAGCCCAGCGAAAACTGGCCTGATTTCTGATCGAACACCCGTGCGTTGCTGGCACCCATGTTGGAGCGGGATGCAGGCTTGTTGAAATTAGCCATATAATAGGAATCCAGATAGCCTGAGAAAGCGAACGCTCCTTTGGCCTCCTCCTCGTCCTTAGCCTCTGTTACCACCGCAGTATCGGCTTTCACCGCCTTCTTATCATCTTCCGCCTTCGCAAAACCCAAAAAAGGAATCATCAAAGATAATACTGTGCAATAGACTTTTTTCATAATTATATTCTGTTTAAGTTAATATTACTCTCCGGCTGTATTACTGG
>DATMSL010000921.1:0-3289 GCA_035565435.1 Dyadobacter sp.
GGCGAGGTCGACAGGTAGATTTTAGATTTGTATATAAATGACAAGAGCCGCATGATCGCGGCTCTTGTCATTTTACTATAACTCTTAAAGATTACGCTTCGGCAGCTACACCTACCAGGTCGTGTTTCGCCAAAAACTCAGCGATTTGAACTGCATTGGTGGCAGCACCTTTACGCAGGTTATCTGCTACGATCCAGAGGTTCAGCGTTTTAGGCTGAGATTCGTCGCGACGGATACGGCCTACGAAAGTTTCGTCTTTGCCGTGTGCCGTCAATGGCATTGGGTACAATGCATTTTTCGGATCGTCCTGTACGATTACGCCTTCGGTTTCGCTCAGGATCTGGCGTACTTCGTCGAGGTCGTATTCGTTTTCGAATTCGATGTTAACGGCCTCAGAGTGACCGCCGATCGTTGGGATACGAACAGTTGTGGCGGTTACAGCAATGCTGTCATCGCTCATGATCTTCTTCGTTTCGTTGGTCATCTTCATTTCCTCTTTGGTATAACCATTGTCGAGGAACACGTCGATGTGCGGAAGCACGTTCAGGTCGATCTGGTGCGGGTATACTTTACCTTTGCTGTGATCGCCGGCGCGCTCCGAGAATAGTTGATCTACGGCCGCTTTACCAGTTCCGGTTACGGATTGGTAAGTCGAAACAACCACACGTTTGATTTTATATTTTTTGTGCAACGGGTTCAGCACTACTACCATTTGGATAGTCGAGCAGTTCGGGTTGGCGATGATTTTGTCTTCTTTCGTCAATTCGCCTGCATTGATCTCCGGAACCACCAGTTTTTTGGTAGGATCCATACGCCAGGCCGAAGAGTTATCCACAACCGTGATACCTGCTTCTGCGAATTTCGGTGCAAGGGCGAGGGAGGTGCCACCGCCAGCCGAGAAGATCGCGATCTCCGGTTTGGCAGCAATCGCATCCTCGAAGCCGATCACCTTTATCTGTTTACCCTTGAATGTAACTTCCTTACCAACAGACCTTTCAGATGCGACGGCTAATAGCTCCGTCACCGGGAAATTACGCTCTTCGAGCACTTTGAGGATTTCGCCGCCCACCAGACCGGTAGCGCCTACTACTGCGATTTTCATTCTTGCATTAAGATTAAAAATGGATAGAATATGATTTACTCCTTGTAAAGGGCATATGCCACCTTGCGAAAAGTGGCGCAAATTTACGCAGTTTTTTAGAATGATACCGGAAAATCAGCTATTAATGCATTAAAATTCAGGAAGGAAGGGTCAAAGCCGACATTTCAGAGCTGTTTAATAGGCTTTTTAAACTGTCTATCGTGCCTGTTGCTATATAAAATCGCACGTGCGCTCAGGTGTAATGCAGGCGTCGAGTGGGATGTCATATTCGTTAATGTCCTCTATTTCATCCACTCCCTCAAATAGTGAAAGGCCGAGTTTAATGCATTCGGAGCGGGTTTGGGGTAAAAAACGGTCATAATAGCCGCCGCCATAGCCGACGCGGTAACCTTTGCGGTCAAACGCAAGGAGCGGAACGAGGACAATGTCGATTTCTTCCGGCGAAATTTTCTTAGAAGTCAACGGATCGGGCTCGGGGATCCGCCATTGATTGGTGACCAAATGTGTGAAGGGGGTTACCAGGAAATGTTCCATTTCACGCGTGCCGGGGATGATGTACGGCGCGACAATGCGCATCGCCGGAAACGATTTTCTTAACATATCGATAATCCCGAACGTATCAACTTCCCGCGCATTGAGCTGCGGCAGGAAAGTATGCAGCACTCCAAACCTGTTGCTCTGAAGATATTTTTCAAGATTCTGCTTAATGAGGGCATTTCTTTCGATCAGCGAACGATCTTCCGCTTCCTTTCTTTTTTGTAAAAACTCCTTGCGCAATGCGGCCTTTTTCATCGGGGAATGTCTTCTTTTTGGGGATCTAATCGGAGGAAATTTCGCCTTTTTATTCTATTGTTCGTACTTTCACGGTCTGATTTCAAAATCTTTAACTATTGTATAGAATTTAAGACATGAGCAAAATTAAAGTTGACAATCCCGTCGTAGAACTGGATGGCGATGAAATGACCCGCATCATCTGGAAATTTATCAAGGAAAAACTGATCCTCCCTTACATTGACGTAGATATCAAATACTACGACTTGGGTATCGAGTACCGCGACGAGACCAATGACCAGGTGACCATCGACGCTGCCAACGCTATTAAAGAATACGGCGTGGGTATCAAATGCGCGACCATCACACCTGACGAAGCCCGTGTTGAAGAATTCGGTCTGAAGCAAATGTGGAAATCGCCAAACGGAACGATTCGTAACATCCTCGATGGTACTGTGTTCCGCGAGCCGATCGTAATGAGCAATGTTCCTCGACTGGTTACCAACTGGACAGCACCGATTATCGTAGGACGTCACGCATTTGGTGACCAATACCGTGCTACTGACTTCGTAGTGCCAGGAAAAGGTAAATTGACTATCAAATTCGAAGGTGAAGACGGACAAGTGATCGAGCACGAAGTGTACCAATTCAAAGGTGCCGGTGTAGCGATGGGTATGTACAACATCGACGAGTCGATCCGTGGCTTTGCGCGTTCATGCTTCAACGTGGCTTTGGACAAAGGATGGCCTTTGTACCTGTCTACTAAGAACACAATCCTTAAAAAATACGACGGCCGCTTCAAGGATATCTTCCAGGAAGTGTACGAAAACGAATACAAAGGAAAAGTACATTACGAGCACCGTCTGATCGACGACATGGTAGCTTCTGCATTGAAATGGGAAGGTAACTTTGTATGGGCTTGTAAAAACTACGACGGAGACGTTCAGTCGGATACAGTTGCACAAGGTTTCGGGTCACTGGGTTTGATGACTTCTACATTGGTTACGCCGGACGGCAAAACAATGGAAGCTGAGGCTGCACACGGAACAGTAACCCGTCACTACCGCGAGCACCAGAAAGGCAAGCCTACTTCCACTAACCCAATCGCTTCCATCTTCGCATGGACCCGTGGTTTGGCGTTCCGTGGTAAACTGGACAATAACCAACCGCTGATCGACTTCTCAGAAGCGCTTGAAAAAGTGTGTATCGAGACTGTAGAAAGCGGAAAAATGACCAAGGATTTGGCTGTGGGTATCTACGGAAACGACGTGAAACACGGTGAGCACTACCTGTACACAGAGGAGTTCCTGGAAGCGATCGACGCTAACCTGAAAGCTGCTTTGGCATAATAGCCATATTTAGTGGTACAAAGCCACCGGTTTCGTTAGAAGCCGGTGGCTTTTTTTGTGACGGGTA
>DATMSL010000922.1:0-8351 GCA_035565435.1 Dyadobacter sp.
TTTTCTTGGGAATCATTGAGTTTTCCCTGTATTTCAAATAGTTAAAGCATCCTACGGAACCGGCACAATGCCATTCTGTTGAAAATGAATATTTTACTCACCAGTTTGGAAGATCTCCGGCTTGAGGGATACCGCTTCTGCTTCCGTTTTCAGGGCATGGGGCTTTGCTATCAAGGAGTCATGTCCTTGCATAACCGGAACAAAGTCGGGTTATTTGGGTTTCCTTTTTGATCTGAGGTTTGAGCACGAACAGAAGCCCCACCACATTTTCCCCAACTAAGCAGCATTTCGAAATTCTCGACGGACTAAGGGGCATTGCCGCATTGGCCGTTGTCGTATTTCATTTTATGGAATGGATCTATGCCGATCCCGCCCAAAACTTTATTGGCCACGGTTTTCTGGCTGTCGACTTCTTTTTCTGCCTTTCAGGATTTGTGATCGGGTACGCCTATGACGACCGGATCGGTAAAATGGGCGTCCGCAATTTTTTCATTTCGAGAATTATCAGATTGCATCCATTAGTTATCACAGGATCGATATTGGGTCTGCTGGCATTTTTGTTCGACCCGTTTGGCGGCCATCCTGAAATGTATGGCACCGGTAAGGTCATTCTCGCATTTCTTTGCTCGATATTCCTCATTCCATTCCCCGCAATCGCGGATCGTGCATTTAACCTGTTCAGTTTCAATGCACCGGCCTGGTCGTTGTTCTGGGAATATGTGGCCAATATTGTTTACGCATTGGTGCTTTACCGGATCACTCGCAGCTACCTGCTTTTACTGACGATCATCTCGGCTATCGCCATATGCTTTGTAGCTTACCAGTCGGGCAATTTACTGGGTGGTTGGAGCGGCCCTACCTTTTGGGACGGATGTGCTCGCGTTTCGTATTCTTTTTTGGCAGGGCTGCTCATTTATCGCTCTAATTGGATCATTCAGAACAAGCTTGGATTTGTCGGGCTGGCTGTGTTGCTGCTGCTTGCTTTCATGATACCCATTTCAAAATGGAACTGGATATCGGAGCCATTGATAGTGCTTTTTTATTTCCCGTTACTAATTGCTTTGGGCGCGGGAACCACACCATCACTCCGCCTTAAAGGGATTTCGATATTCTCAGGTAAGATATCCTATCCCTTATACATGACGCATTATTCCGTGCTATGGATGTTCGGGAACTACTACACCAGTCATAAGCCGGATGGCATGCAATTGACCGTCATTATCCTTGCCGGAGTAGTCTTTCTGACAGGCTTAGCCTATTTGGTAATGGTGATTTATGACATTCCGGCGAGGAAGTATTTAAGCAATAAATGGACTGGAAAGACCTGACAAACAAGGGCAATCGGATACTCACTTCATCAAAATTACCCTCCCATTAAAAGTTTGCATTGCCTTCTTACCATCCCCGAGTAGTGTCACTTTGTATATGTAGACGTCATATGACCCTTCAGCAGGTTGCCAATACCATTCGGTAATGGATGACAAAGAGTCTGTTGCAAGGACTTTATCTTCCACCAGCGTCCCCCGCTGACTATAAATCTGATAACGAACCGACGAAATACCAGCATCTTTTGCCGATTTCAGCTCGAATCGCAGATAGGAATTAGCCGGATTGGGACTCACAATCAATTCGGAGGAACCAGTCCTTTGATTGACAATTTTGAAAGGCATCCGATAAGAACTTGCGGACAAATTGCCCGAGCGGTCTCTCGCACTGATCAATATTTCATATGATCCGGCGTCCCAATCTGTGTCGTAACGCAAACGAAAAGATTTCGGACCGTCCGGCTCCAAAGAGAGTTTGTCTTGCAGATAGATCAACTTTTCGAAATTGCATTGTTGGTCAGGACAACGTTTGAGGAACACATCAACCAAGGCAGCATCGGGATTCAGTGGTTTGTCGTCGGAGATCATGATCGTCAAAACAGGTTCAGGATCCACGGTTTCTTCCCTTTTCAGGATTCTTTCATTCAATTTCACACTAATCAGCGGCGCCACGATGTCACTGATGTGTTGGCCAGAAAATGAAGTTTCCTGCTTCACCAGTTCCCAGTCCACATCCAACTCAGCGACATTGTTTTTTTCATCGAGCTCAGTTACAACTCGTCCCGGATCCACTTCTACCCGGATGTTCTGAATGTCTTTCGAATTACGGAACGCAACTGTGAGTGTATCTTCATACGGGAACGACTTTACAAATTCCTGTCTGGTTACAGCTCCTTGCTTTCCATACCAGGTTATCTTGACAGAAATTTCTTCGCCAATTCTGAACCTTCCGTAATTCCCCATAACTATCTGCACGCGAAGTGAATCAGAACGCTCCATGGGTTGGTCTGGCGACTGAGATAACAACGCTATACTCTTGTCAGGATCAAGGGCATAATCAGGTTTGTCGACGGTGATAACCTTCAATGCCGGATCGCCTTGAAGGATCGACTGCTGCGCATTGGCAATGCTGTAAGTATCTTTTTTCAGAATAATATCCCTCGCAACAGCCCATTGAATCTTTCCAATCGGCAGATCGGCCGTAACAGGATTGGAAAACATATATTGATACAGTTTGGCAAGATAGGCCGATGCGGGACTTACGAAGCTCTCGAACGAATTCGCTACAATCGCAATAGCACCACGCCTGGCAGCCAGCAGCCAATCCAGCGATAACGGGAGCCGATCGCTGGCCCGGGGAGTTTTTGGAGCCGGATTAGAACGGCCGCTAAAAATGTTCCCGACTCCGCAACCATTGAAATACATCATCGGGTAACGATTGAGGTTACCATATCCTCTGGCTGCATCCGTCGCGTACCCTATATCCGGGTCGGATTCCAGGGGGGAACCGTGCCCGAAAAATGTTATTAGTCCGCATCCGGCATTTACATCCGCAGTCATGTTCACCGGTTCTACCTCCTTCATCGCTTGCTGCTTTATATATTGCGTTGCACGTCCGCCGGCGATCCCATTCCGGATCAATGGCTCCAATGTCTTCAACATGTCTCTGAATTGCGTTATTTCTGCAATATCTCCGCCTCCACTCACATGCAGAACGCTTTTTCGCCACCGGTAGTCGTCCGCGCTGTTGTGTTCGTAATCCTTTATTTTCTGAACGTAATCGAGTACTTGCTGTTCCGTGAAAGCGGAGAGCCGCCCCACCGGTATGGCGGGCACATCTCTTTCCGTTCCTGCGATGCCCTCAACCAGCAGCAGGTCCGATGCAGGATAACCGATCGTCGGGACCTCATCGGGTAACTCGCGCTTCATTTTTTCGTTTTGACTAATGGAATGTCCGATGAGAAAAAGCATTTTATCGCTCCCTCCCTCAGTAAGCATATAGGCCATAAACTTCTTGATAGCAACCGGACCAGGCTCTCCGTAGTTGAATTGATTATACAAATCCCTTACGTCGACCATCAATGGTTTATAACTTCCCCCGGCTTCCGAAGCACGGTATTCTGCCAAATGCGCAGCCGCGTTCCATAATCGCTCCGTCGTAATCACAATGTAATTAGGTTCCTTGGCCAGGTACTTCGTGAACTTTACTTCCTGTATCTTCGAAGCATCCACCTTCGTAATTTCGTTGGTGGCAAGCAAAACCTGCCGTTTGCCTGTGTGCCGTGGTACCATTAGATTGTCCGGTTCCGATTCGATGACAACCGAGCTATTTTCGTCTGTAATATCAAGGAACGTCGTCTTGAGAGGAGCGCCAGCGACCGCAATTCTGCTCCAAGCTTCATTTACCGGTTCCAGCCTGAACTCTTTGCTCGATTGGCCATCCATACGAAACTCCTGCGCATATTCCAGGGTATAGTAAGTGAGTGAAAATCCACTATAACTGTCGGTACTCGTCGATTTCAACCTCAAAACACCGTTCTGATTGATATCCAGATCCCCGGGTTGAATTTCCACGGTGCATTTCGCGAAATTAAAACCAACGATGTCGAGCGTTGTCGCCAACCGCAAGCTCTGCATCGTTTTGCCGATATAAATTCCGACCTTACGATCGGTACCACTCCTTCCATGCAATAACAAGTGTAAATAAGCTTTACCTGCTCCTTTCGGTCTGTATTTCAGACTAAAATTCCGGGTGCACAACGAATCCGGGTAAACGACTTTACCCGTGCGGCTCGCTCCCCACTCAAAATAGCTGTTGAAGAATTTGGGCCGGTTGAACGCCAATGTAGTCAGCGAATATTCATCCTTTAATAGGATCGCGGCCTTTTCAACGTGTGATGATAATCGCGGCAGCTTCTGATCGACTGGCTGATGAACTTTCGGAGCTCTCTTACCCGGCTTGTCGCCTACCGTCAAAAAATAAGCCCCTTCATCCCCATACATACTGAAATACGGGTTCACGCGCGAGCTCATGGGCCGGTACAGCAGTGAATCGCTTGCGCCGTCGTTCGGAACAGCATAGAAGATGATTTCCTGATTTGCTGTACTGATGATGGATACCTCTTTACCCCGATGCCAAAGCTGCAATTTTTCAGGGGAGCCAACTGGAAAATCCTTCGGCAAGGAGGAAAATGCAACTTTGTGCAGGCCCTTTTTCAGGATTCCGATTTTTACGTAGGGTTTATTGTAGTCGATCCAGCTGTTGGCATAAGGTGCAGCCCACTGGGCTTGTAATTGATAACCGATCAGCAAAGCCACAATCATTAGCGCCTGCCTTGTGAAATACCACATATCGTCAAGAATGTCTGATGAATCCTCAATAAAACACTGCTTGAC
The DNA here is from genome assembly GCA_035565435.1 of Dyadobacter sp. GTDB lineage: Bacteria > Bacteroidota > Bacteroidia > Cytophagales > Spirosomataceae > Dyadobacter. The sequence goes on from DATMSL010000922.1 coordinate 4,722, forward strand.
GATTCCATCAGCTTCCTTCCAGCGAGCGTCATATATGGGTTAGCCACTGGGTTTCACTGGCGCCGCTCCGCTGTCGTTGTTTTGTTTAAATATTTCTACAAATCAATATAGCAGAGGTACTACAATACATATCGCCCTTGAAAATGTATAATTCCTGGCACAGGATTTGATTTTTCCGCTCCTGAATAAATCAACTCACGACCGATGGATACTTTTAAGTTTATGAAAGATGACTGGGTGAAAGAAAAAGGAGGCGACCAGCTCATGCAGGTCGACGAATACCAGATTGTCGAGACCGTAGCTAACGCTCCTGGATCGGCCTCACTTCCTGCCAACAGGCGGGTATTCAGCGGGAAAGTTTGGTGTACCTGGGTCAACAAAAACAAAGCGGTGATCACACAGCCGTTCTGGGAAGATGACCTGGAACCTGCCACGCACCGGCAGAACGATCAGCACACCTATCCGTCCTTTAATCACGCACACTAATTCCCGAAAACCCATTCTCATCTCAAGACTAAACACCAAAGCCCGGAATCGCTCCCGGGCTTTTCAGTTTCCAATCTTTCTCGTATCAGGGCTTTCCCGCGGGATCAGTTTGCGGCTTCACCGACGTAGTATCATCGGTTTCAGCAGTTCCCTTGCGGTTTTTCCGGCGTTCTGAACGCTCTTTCCGCTTGTCATCAGTAGGCATCAGCGTATCGTGGATCACCGCTCCCGAGCTTTTTTGTCCTTTAATGAGCGTATCCTCAGACGGAATCTGAGCAGGCCGGGCAGGTGATTGCGGCGAATTGAATTCGGGCTTCGTTTCAGGCGCTGTTGCTGGAACAGGGCTTTGCGGTACTGGCTGTGGCACAGATGGTTCCGGCGTCACCGGGTTTTGTGCAAATGCTCCTGCGATTCCCAGGAGCATTGTGAATATGCATGCAAGGTATTTCATGGTTCATGCTGGTTTAGTGAACAAAAATTACCTGTACTATGGCGGTTATTTGCACTAAAAGCATTCCAGGATCCCGCATTACACCCGGGCCTCCAATGGCATCCTACATAGGAGATTTCAGATGCACTGACCACAAAATGCGTAGCGATATACCCAAAATGTGCGGTGCTTCATTGGATAAATATGATTTTAAAAAACCTCCTTCCGACTCGAAATACTTCGCAGCTGATTTATCAGCTGTACACCCTCTTCATGCGGATTTTCTCGCTTGGAGTTAATACCAACGGCACTTTTTCTACTTTCACCGAGCTGCTATCGAGGCCAAACCATCTATCTTCTGACGTAGTAATGCTCTTGATCGCGAAATAGATCTTCATGATCAGTTCCTCCATGAACGGCAGATTGTTTTCAAGCGACAAGTAGCGTTCGAGGACAATAAAACGGAAGTCCCCCGTGATGTTCTGCCGGCTTAGCGACTCGTAACGGCTGGTAATGTCCACCTCTTTGTTGAGCACCATATCTTCTACCACCTTCCGGAAGAAAAGGTTGATGCGCTGCTCGATCCGAAAACCTAGGCGGAACGTTACCTTAATCACATCGTCCTCCGCGAGGGTATTCACGTGATAATCCATGGTGTAGGGCTCATCGGTGGTTTCCACGTGCACAAACCAGTAGATATCGGCTCGCTTCGGCCGTTTATAGAAGATCGAATAGATGATCTTGTTCTCGATTTCGCTCTCGCGCGAGGCATTCGACATGAATATCAAATGCGTCGAGTATTTGGGAATGCTGATGTCGTTGCTCAGCTCCTTCAACGGACCAATGTACTTTTCCAGGCTTTCGAACTCCGTCAATCGCATTTTGATATAATATGCTTTCAGCCAAACAGTAATCACTAAGCCGATGACCGTAGCGAGCACCAGCGAAACCCAACCGCCGTGGGTGAATTTCAGCAGGTTCGCGGCCAGGAATGAGCCTTCGATAGCCAGATAAATGACCAGGAAAACGATCACAATCGATTTGCTTACCCGTTTCACATAAAGGTACACCGACATGAGGATGGTGGTCATGATCATTGTAAGCGTGATCGCGAGCCCATACGCCGCCTCCATATGCGACGACTCTTTGAAATACAACACAATACCAATACAGCCCGCCCAAAGCAGCCAGTTCACGCTCGGCACATAAAGCTGTCCTTTCTGGTCGCTCGGGTATACCAGCCGCACTTTCGGCCAGAAGTTAAGCCGGATTGCCTCAGAAATGAGGGTAAACGAGCCACTGATCAGCGCCTGGCTGGCAATAATGGCGGCAGTTGTCGCAATGCCAATTCCCGGCAGCAGCCACCAGTCAGGCATGATCTCGTAAAAAGGTTTGCGGCCATTCAGCAAATCGCCCGAATGCACGATCAGCCATGCTCCCTGGCCAAAATAGTTCAGAATGAGACAGGTCTTTACAAAAACCCAGCTGATACGGATATTACCGCGCCCGCAATGTCCGAGATCGCTGTACAAAGCTTCTGCACCGGTCGTACACAGGAAAACAGCGCCCAGCATCCAGAACCCGCCGTGATGGTTGGCCAGGAGCCGGTAGGCATAAACCGGGCTGAGCGATTTCATGATTTCGGGATGATCGATCACCTGCGCAACACCAAGCACAGCCAGCATCAGGAACCATATCATCATTACCGGGCCAAATGCGCGACCGACGATCGTCGTTCCAAAGACCTGAATGATGAATAGCAGCGTAAGAATACCGATCACGATCGGGATCGTCTGAATATCCGGATAAAGTATGCGCAAACCTTCCACAGCCGACGACACCGAAATGGGCGGCGTAATGATCCCATCGGCTAATAGCGTACTCGCCCCGATAATGGCCGGTACTGTTAGCCACGCCGCCCGCCTGCGCACGAGAGCAAACAGCGCGAGAATCCCACCTTCACCTTTGTTATCGGCCCTGAGAATGAGGATCACATATTTAATCGTCGTTTGCAGGGTAAGCGTCCAGAAAATGCAGGACACGGCCCCGTAAACGACGTCATTCGTAATCTTGGCGGTACCGATCACCGCCTGCATTACGTAAAGCGGCGACGTTCCGATGTCTCCGTAAATAATCCCTAATGCTACCAGAAGCCCGGCGGCCGACGCTTTATCCAGGTGTTTATGCGAACCCATTCGTTAGTCTGTTGAAATGCGGTGCGAATTTAGAAAAATCCGGCTGCTCTTCGTTAAAAGGTATAAAACTCGTAAGTCACCTTCCATTGGATCTCCTGGCCCGGCTGGGCAGCAATCTTAATGTAAGGCTCCGGGCAGGATGTGGTTGGGCACGCCCAATAAACCAGTTTTTCCAATGGCTGATCGCAGGTAATCCGCACGCCTGCCTTTGTTTTGGTATTTTCAATCCTGATATCATAATCTTTCGCAGTAGGTCCGAAACCTTGCAAACCGGCGCAGAAAACCTGGTCGCCTTTGACTACTTCCCGGGAGTAGTTCAGCATTTTACCGTTTGCATTGATAATGCTTCCGAAACCTTTACCCTCGCCTTTTACTTCAAAAGGAAACACAATCCGGATATTCTCGTTAGACGGCTCGTTGTCTATCATGAAAAAATTGTGGTTGTAAGTACTCGCCACAATCGGTTTGGAGCCTGTGTTTTTCAATGTATGTTCCAGCACGAGTTGCGGTTTGCCTTTT
>DATMSL010000923.1:0-3754 GCA_035565435.1 Dyadobacter sp.
CTTATAACCTTTTGTGACTCAATGGCTATCAAATAAATGCAGTAAATATTGAGTAAAACTCCTATTATTTAATGTAAAACTTATTCAGCGGTCTGTACAAGTTTACAGTTAATTAACCGGTTCGGCAAAAAAAGTTTTACGATTCGTGCCGAAATTTCCGGGCTAAGGAGCGTCCGGATGAGGTTTAAAGTGTATTTCAAGCTTAATTTAAGGCCTCGCTATTCATTAAGCTTCCAGCCGTCGCAAGTTTTGAATCGAGTTTGTTTGAGATATGTTAGAGAAATTTCTACATTTACGTGTAGCGACAGATGTGTAATATTTATTCTTAAATTTACATCTTTGAATTACGAACTAGTTCCAAGTCTGGAACTGGTAAAATTATGACAGTTGCGATAGTGGCTAAATGCCCGGGTTCTGTCAGCCAATCAGCCAATTTATGAATATACTCATTATCGAGGACGAGCCGCTAACCGTGCTGGGATTAAGACAGAAGATCGGTGAGATCAATCCCATAACGACGGTCGACAATGCTTCGTCCGTGGACACAGCCTATGATCTTGCGAGCCGTAATATTTACGAACTGATCATTCTTGATGTCGATATTAAAGGGAAAGCCGGCGCTGGCGTGGTGGAACGGATGAAAGCATTGTATCCTGGCACCGCCATTCTGGTCATTACCGACCTGGATGAAAGCACTTATGGTCTGCCGTATATGAAGGCAGGTGCAGACGGTTTTTTGTCGAAATTGGCATCATCGGCACAATTCGACGAAGCGATCAGGGCGATGATGGTGATGGGAAAATATGCGAGCACCGCCTTGCAGCAGCAGATTATCCAGGAAAGCCAGATCAACCGTTCGCTGCGGTATGTGAATCCGCTGATGAGTATTTCGGACAGAGAGCGGCAGGTGATGAACCACCTTATTGCCGGGAAATCGACCGGGGAGATCGCAGCCATTCTGAATATCAATAAGACCACCGTCGGAACGCATAAAATGCGGATACTCAAAAAGATGCAGGTTAACAGCCTCATTAAGCTGATCGAGAAAGTAACCATGCTGAGCTGAGCAGATACGCGCGGTGCATTCGCCGAAGCCTCGATATATTTCTACAAAATAGCGAGAATTTGTTTCTGGTAATATTCCTAATATTGTACGAAATAATATAAACCCTGTCTATATCGGTTAGCACCTCTATGAAATTCTTATGTATTGAAGATCACCCGCTGATTTTGCTGGGGCTTAAAATGGTATTTGCTGAGTTTTATCCGCGGGCCGTGGTAAGCCATGCAGAGACATTCCCGGGCGCCCTCGCGATCCTCGAACAGGAACGTTACGATCTGGCTGTTCTGGACATCGATATTCCCGGCGGCGAGAACGTCAGGATGATGAAAATACTCCGCGAAAGGCAAGCCGGGCTTCCGATCCTGATTCATTCGGCATTCGACGAGAAGGTTTATGCTCTGCCATACCTGCAAGCCGGTGCCGACGGGTTTATATCCAAACAAGCACCGCAGGAGGAATTCGTGAATGCCGTGCAGGCAATCCTTGACCACGGCCGTTACGTGAGCTACGACGTGCAGCAGATTTTCCTTTCGAGCTTTACCAACGTTGCCGGCCGCACGACGGGCGGCAATCCGATCGTCACGCTCTCGCCCCGCGAGCGGCGCGTCATGCAGCTGATGACCGAAGGTAAATGGACCAAGGAAATCGCCGCGATCATGAACCTGAAAGAAAACACGATCAGCACCTATAAACGGCGCATTTACGATAAAATGGAGGTAAAGGACCCGATCGAATTGTCAAAAAAAATAGCGCTGTTCAGGTGAACAACGCTATCGGGCAGGGAAGTCGGTAAACCTATTTCGCCGGCTTCTTAAATATCGCCGGATCCACCGGTGTATTCACTGTTATTTTATTGGTAATGAAAGACATCGTTCCCATTTGCGGGTTGCTGATTTCCATCGTATTCGCAAACTTCACACCGTCTACTTCTTTGTAGTCCGAGAGAGCGATTTCGCCGTCATTGCCGTTCATCGATACTTTCACTTTGGTTACGAGATAGGTGTTCGCATCCACAAATTCGTCGATTACCTGGCCGTCGGTCGTAGTGAGTTTCAGATGGAAAACGTCTTTCTTATCGACGGATTCCTTGCCTACGAGCTCCACTTTATTGCCTTTCTCCTTATAATTCACAAGGCCGCCGAATGGATCGAGCGAGCTTAGTTGTTGTTTCAATTGGTCGGCCGGCATGTCTTCCGGTTCTCCGGTACCACCCATCATGGTCGGGCGGATCATCCAGCCCTGGCCGTTATCCACTACCTGGATCATCGTATTGCCCATTACAGTCGACTCGTTGCGAACGGATTTACCCACCACCAGTGTGGTTTTGTTGGGTATTTCCATGCCCTGCACGGCCAACGAACGATCGGTAACCACGGTGTTTACTGCCTTGATCTTGTCGAGCCCACCCAGAGCAGCGACGTGTTTATCTACGATTTCATCCACAGTCTGCGCGTAAGAGACAGCGGAGACAAGCGCCGCCGCCATTGTCCAAATTAGTTTGTTTGTTTTCATACCGAAGTTTGTATTTGAGTTTAAACAGGCTTGTGTAAGTTTCATTAAATATCGCTGTATTATAGCCTAGCGGGGGGCATTTCCGCCGCCCTGGCCACCGCCGCCACCGCCTTGTTGTCCGCCACCATCGCTTTTTACGTCGTCGTTGTTGACAGACTTGGCCTTTCTTTTCGGTTGTTCCATCGTCATTTTACCAATTTTGTAGGTAAATGTCAGACGGAACCCACGGTTGTAAAGGTATACGTCGTTGACCTGGTTGAACTGCAAGGAAGTCAATTCGGTATGCATTTTAAACCTTTTGCTCAGGAAGTTTTCAGCAGCGAGGCCGAGACTGGCCTTTTTGTTGGCAAATTCCTTCTTCACGCCAATCGTATAGAAACCGAATCCGCCCTGCTTGCCTTGCAGCTGAATCTGCTGGCCCTGCATGAATCCGAATGCCTGCGCACCCCAGCCGTTTCCGAAGGTCGCCTGCGAGAAGATACCGCCGCTGACGTTTATGCCATCATTATCGATTTCCTGCGAAAGCCCATTTTGTCCGATTGTCTGGCCGGTCAGTTTGGTGTAGAATGCATTGGCGAATATCCCGAAGTTGATCTTCGATGTAGCTGCAATGTTGGCGAAAATGTTGGCGCCGTATGCGTGCTGCTTGCCGATGTTCTCATACGTGGTTACGATCGCGCCGTCGAGCGAGTCAGAAGGCTGGCGCACCTGTGAGATCGCATTGTTGGTAAAGCGGCCGAAGAATGTCGCATTTACATACGTCTTCTTGATATTCTTGCTCAGGCCGAGCTCGTAGTTGTTGGTCAGTTCGGGACGGAGTTCGGGGTTACCGACCGTGATGTTCTGCGGGTTGGCCGAGTTGAAGTTCGGGTTCAATTGTTGGAGGCCCGGGCGCTGGATGCGGCGGTTGTAGCCGAGTTTTACGGTTGTTCCTTTAAATGTCTTCGAAGCATTTACGCTGGGTACCAGCACGCCATAGTTACCTACCCCCACAACACCCTCGTTGGTACTCGCGTCGATGAACGTATGTTCGTACCGCAAGCCTCCTTTGAATGTGTATCGTTTTTTAGTAGTATAAGTGTAGGACGAATACGCTGCTGCGATATTTTGATGGTAGGTCAGATCTCCCGCGGGCTGATCGGTTTCGGGGCGGTAGTCGCCTGTCGGTTCTGCGGTCAG
>DATMSL010000924.1:0-7611 GCA_035565435.1 Dyadobacter sp.
GAAATCAATGAGGCAGTATTGGAAATGCTGTACACGAAAAACCAGGGTGGCGACGATTTCTCAATCGGAGACCCGAAAAGAAGAGGGCATGACAACTATTTCAATAATCAGCAGGTACGCGACGGCTGGGGCTATTTCGACCGGACGATCGGCACACCATTTATTCCACCTACATCTCAAACCAAATGGAGATGGCCCAACTATGCCAATAACTTTACCAGTAATAATCGTGTGATGATGTTTCATCTGGGCCTGAAAGGCACGTTATTCAGGAAAATCGAATGGCTCGGCAAATTCTCCTTTTCGGAGAACAGCGGCGCCTACCTCGAACCATTCCTTGGCTCACCCAAACAATTCTCCGGGATGCTCATGATGCAATCCAAGCTCGATGTGCTTGGTGGTTTGACCGTAAAAGGGGCCTATGCGGCGGATATCGGCGACTTGTACCGCAAAACCTACGGTTTCATGCTGGGTGTGCGAAAAGACTTCTCGTTTTACTGAGCCTTACAAATTACTTCTTATTTTTTCAGCCAGCGTCGCGAGTTCTTCTTGCGACGTTTCTATTTTCTTGCTGAAATCGGCATCGGCCATGCTATTGAGCGGGAGCAGATGCACATGCGCGTGAGGAACTTCCAGGCCAATTACGCTTACACCAATGCGCAGGCAGGGAACGGACTTCTCCAATGCAGGAACAATGCTTTTAGCGAATTGAAACAAGCCTGTGTACAAATCATCGTCAAGGTCGAAAAGATAATCCACCTCTTTCTTCGGGATGACGAGCGTATGCCCTTTCGCAATAGGAAATGCATCGAGAAACGCGAAAAAGTCCTCTGTTTCGGCGATTTTATGGCAAGGGATCTCCCCCGCTACGATTCTTGAAAATATAGAAGCCATGTGGATAGATGATCGGATTATTTTGAGCTACTCCCAAAAATAGGAGCCTCCAACTTTCGATCCAAATATGCCTTTGAAAACTCAAAAAGTACTTAATATTGTGGACTAAAACTTTAACAAGCGAAACATGAATTTCACAAAATGGAAGGCTTTCGGAAAAGCATCCGTTATCGCCCTGGCTGCTTTGGCCTTTTCAAATGATGCAGAAGCGCAAAAAGGAAAGTGGGTTACCCTCTTCGACGGCAAGAGCCTGAACGGCTGGCATAGCTGGCAGCAGGACAAAGTTCTGCCGCAATGGAAAATAGAAGACGGTGCGGTAGTACTGGCCGAAAAAGGTGGCAAAGACCTCGTTACCGACAAGGAATATGGGGATTTCGAACTCGAACTGGAATGGAAAATCTCCGAAGGCGGTAACAGCGGGATCATCTATCACGTAGTAGAAGACAAAAAATATTGCTGTCCTTACTCTACCGGACCTGAAATTCAGGTACTCGACGATGTGAAACATCCCGACGCGAAAGCTGGTAAAGACGGTAACCACAAAGCCGGTTCACTGTACGATATGCTTCCGCCAACAAGCTTCGCTGCAGTAAAACCTGCCGGAGAATGGAACAAGGCAAAAATCGTGATCAAAGGCGGCAAAGGCGAGAGCTGGCTGAACGGCAAAAAAGTGGTGGAATTCCCTACACAAGGTGCTGAATGGGACAAACTCGTTGCCAACAGCAAGTTCAAAACCTGGCAGGGATTCGGTGCATCTTCCAAAGGCAAAATCGCATTGCAGGATCACGGCGACAAAGTTTCCTACCGCAATATCCGCATCAAGGAACTATAATACGCCGTTTTTAAGGTTTCCCGACCAATATTCGCGACTGTAAACACGCCTGAACGGCCAGTTTTTCAACCGCAACAGGAGGGGCAAATAAGCGTGAGGCTCTTTGGACGACTTACTATAATGGTAAAGATCGTCGTCCGTAAGTACCAAGCCCTTATAGGCCCCTTCTTCCTTTACCGTAATGTCGCCAAATGGAAGTTCTTTTTCAAATGCCGGATTTTGTCGCACCAGGCGTTCTTTCAGCAGCCAGTCTGAGCGGAACTGCCCGGTAGCAAGCGGCGCAGGTTCAAACTTGCCTTCCGACACCTGCAATGCATAATCCATGTAAGCCCTGAGTAGCTTCGGGCCTTCATTGGCCGTCTGCTCCGTTTGTAGCTGCGACGGCCAGAGGCTCGTCACAAAGTAAATCTTCTCCCGTGCACGCGTGACGGCTACATTGAGGCGGTTCTCGCCCCCCTGCATATTCAACGTACCGAACTGCATGGAAATGCGTCCTTTCTCATCCGGTGCGTAACCCATCGAAAAAATGATAATGTCGCGCTCATCGCCCTGGACGTTCTCGATGTTCTTCACAAAAAGGCCCTCAGGCAACGCGGCTTCTTTTTCCAATGCGTCCTGAATAGCCGCTTGTTGGTAAAAATTGAACGTCACCACGCCAATGCTCTTTCCGCTGCCCGTGAGCTCACGGATAAGCCGCAATACTTCCTCTACTTCTATCGCATTGGTATTGTTCTTCCAGATACCCTCCGTTTTGATGTACTCAATCCCCGGCTCACGGTCGTTGATCTTATGGAAATCGGGCAGCAGTTTAAGGCTCTTCTTATAAAAATTCCGGTTTGAAAAATCAATGAGATCCAACGACAAGCTCCTGTAATGGCCTGTCAGCTGATAATGATCCAGCGATTGCCCCGCAAGGTCGAGCAGAGACTCGATTTCGATGGCGGCCGAATATTCCTCGTCCTCCAATCGGTCTTCGAACCTTACGCGGTAAAGATCGCTCGGCGAAAGCTGCTTGCTATCGCCGGTAACCACCCATTGTTTACCCCGGAATGCAGCTGGCAGGCTATACTCCGCATAGCATTGTGAAGCCTCGTCGAAAATAACCAGGTCGAACAAACCGCTTTCCATGGGAAAAATAGCCGATACTGCTTCGGGAGAAGCCATCCAGCAAGGTATGAGGGCAAATACCTCGTCGGCGTAGTTTTCGAGCAACTTGCGGATCGGCCAGATCTTGCGCTTTTTCGTAACCTGGTGCCCGAGTTCTCGATACGTCACGCGGTTCCCCAGGCGGTTCTTTTCCACATCCTCATAAGTGGCCTCGCGCAATTTAATGTTCGTGATATCCGAGCTCAGCTTCTGCTTCAATGCAATGCTGCCCTGCACCTGATCCTCCCACTGTTTCATTTTAAGCGACGTCACCGATCGCAATGCGGGATATTTGCTCTCAATGTGTTCGATCCAGGCGAGTTTAGTGCTATTTTCAAACAGTCCCAGTACCTCCTTCGCATTGGTGAAGCCAAGCTCTGCTCCTTTCGCTAAAATCATTTGTGTAGCTCCCCGCTGCGATTCCGTCATTTCTTCCCACAGGCGGTCCATATCAGCCAGCGAGTCAAAATCGTTGCGCAAGGATTCCAACAAAATGCCGCTGTAACTGGCGGAATCATCGATCAGCTGGGCAATCTGCTCCGGTAGCAAATAGGGCAGCATCGCTTTCTCCATCCTGTCCCATATTTGCAGCCATTGTCTGAGGTTTTGAATGCTGTCTGTAAACTGCCCCAGCTGGCCGTTCGCACCGACAATTTGATGCAAAGCCTTCGTCCACGCACCCGCATCCATACGCGCGACCGCGTCCGCCGCACGCTCGGCAGATTTGAAAAACGACAGGTATTCCCCTGCCCGGTCTGTCGAAAAATCATCGATAAATGCCGGATCAAAACCCAGGCTTGCATGTTGCAGCCATGATTCCAGCTGCCTCCGGTTCCTTAACCGTTCTTCAAGCCTTCCCATATGTTCGAGAGAAACTGTGAGGCCATTAGCCGTCGCTACCCGCTCTATTTCTTTCTTTTCTTTACTAAATACATCCCAGAAAAAGCCCGAAACCGCCGATTGCTTCGTTTCCAGTGACTTTTTCAGCATGGTCTCAAATGCATTCAACTGGGATGCCGGAAGAAACATTTCAATACCCCCCTCGGCTATAAAACCCTCCATTACATCCACGGCCTGGCGCACGAATGCGAGCCGTTCGTGGGGGTTCGCGGGCGCATAAGCGTATTTTTTGACCAATTTCCAGGAGGCCTCGTCGGAAATTAGTTCGGTAATATCGGTAAGGCGCTCCGTAATCTCTTTCCGGTTCCGGATAAACGCCTTGTCAAATGGGACTCCGGCTATTTGCCCAAAACGATCGGTTTGCTTTTCAAAAGCGGCAGGCCATTCCGACAGCATATTCTCCATTGTCCGCAGCTCCGCCATTCCAAATGCTGCAAAACTCCGTCGCTTTCGCCACGGATGTGCGGGGTGAATGAGAAATGCATAATCAGAATAGGTTTTCAAATGCCTTTTGAAATCGTCCCAGGCATCCATCCTGAACTGCCGGTAGTAAGCCCGCATATCGACGTGCGGTGCATTAGGATCGCTCGTGAGGTAAAGCTCTTTAATGCTCACCCCGCATTCCGTTTCATCGAACAATGCAGCACGGAAACCATTCAGCTCATCCACCGTCTTATCGATCGCTCGGCTTTCCTGGGTAAATTGTCTTTCCAGAAACACCGAATCGAGGCTGTAATTCTGCTGACGATAGGCCTCTACCTTCTCTATCTGAGAGGCAATCTGGCTGTACAATGCCGACCGGTCATTCTTAAAATCGTGGATGAGACCGGTAAAATCCTTCATACCGGTAGTCGCCAGACGTTGATAAACCACATCCAGCGCCGCCCTTTTTTGGCATACCAATAATACCCGCTTTCCTTTCGATGTAAAATCGGCGATCAGATTGCATATCAGCTGCGATTTGCCGCTTCCCGGAGGTCCTTGCACGACCACCGACCTCCCGGATTTCACGGCCAGGATAATGTGTTCCTGCGATTCATCCACCGAAAAAGGCGTCAGCACATCCTCCTCCCTTGAAGGACGATTTTCATGTACCGGAAGTTCAGCTTCGAAATCACCGGCTTCATCTTCCGCTACATCGGCAAGTCCAATCAAAGGAAGCGCAAACTCACCCTGCTCTTCCAGATCCAGAAGTTTGTTGTAATCCGGAACAAGGTATGATCCCGCTTGCGGAAATATGCCTAAAACAGCCTCAGGATAAAGTTTCAGCTCTCCATTCCGCTCATTTGCGACAAGGTCCGAACTCTTTTCGCCGCTGAATGTGACGAGTTTATCTTCAAAAAGCTGTTGGTTAAAATTGATTTTGAATGGCGTTGATTTCAGCCATTCGTAGAGCTGCGTCTTGAATTCGAGAAAGTCCTTTGGAAAATCCTCAAATGACTTTTCTAATACGTCATCCGGTATTTTCGTCTCATTAAAATGCCCGTAAGCCAGCGCGAAACTCTGATTTAATGCCACAGCACTATCGTCGCGCCCGAAAAGGCACCATTGTTCGCGGTCCATCCGCAACGTCACTGGAAAAAACAGTAATGGGGCGTGAATAGGCGTGCCGTCGGAAAGCTTCCCTTTCACGAACGGGTAGCCCACATACAGGTCGCGCGAGCCTCTTTCCTCTTCGATAAAGCGCTCGGTGCGGGCTATTTTGCGTAACCGCTTGCTGGCCTCGTTCACCTTCTCGAACCGCGGATCGGCCACATCGCACAACGCGACGCGGTTGGCTCCCTGGATTACCTGTTTCAGCACATCCACAGAAGGCTTCGACAGCAGGAAATCCGTATCGTGGAAATCCAGGAACTGCTCGGCGGACAAGCTTGTGAGTAACAGCGACTTGTTTCGGGTGCTAAGATTGGTAAGTCGTTTTAGATAGGCTTTAAGAATCCGGCTCATAGTTACTCAAAACGCTACCCGACGCCTAACTATTGGATAAGACCTCGTCCTCGACTATCTTTTTTTCAGGAACGATCACCGAGGCCAGAATACTTACCGCCAGGATACCGATGATCACGTACAGCGAATACACCGTTTTGAACCCGATAGATTCGAGGTAATGGTGCGCGAGCATTTTGCTGCCGATAAAGACGAGCAATACGCCCAAGCCGTATTTCAGGAAGCGGAAAAGACCCATAATATTGCTTAGGAAAAAGAACATCGAACGCAGCCCCATGATCGCGAAGATATTCGAGAAGAATACTACGTAAGGGTCTTTGGTAACCGAGAATACCGCCGGCACCGAATCCACCGCGAAGATCAAGTCGGTAAATTCCACGATCAGCACCACCACGAAGAGTGGCGTAACGAGCCATTTACCCTTTTTCAGTACAAAGAAATGCTCATGCACGTAGCGCGGGAACACGGGCAGGTATTTGGAAGCAAATTTCACAACAGGATGTTTCGCAGGATCGATTTTCTCCTCTTCTCCTCCTTCGAAGAATATCTTGCCTCCCTGGTAAACCAGCAACAGGCCAAAAATATAGATGATCCATTCGAAACGCTGCATCAATGCCGAGCCCACGAAAATGAATATGAAACGCATGATGATCGCTCCCAAAACGCCCCAAAAAAGCACTTTTTTGAAGTATTTAGGCCGGACACCAAACGACGAGAAGATCAGGATGATGACAAAAATATTGTCGACTGAAAGCGCATATTCCAACAAATAGCCGGTAATAAATTCCAGCGACATGTTTTTCCGGTAAAGTTCGAGGCTTTCCTCAAAATCGCCCGGGATGAGCTTCAAGTGCGGCGCGTACTTGTTTTTTATGGCTTCGAGCTGCTCATAATTATCCATGCCGTGCACCAGGTCTCCGTGTGTATTGATAACCAGGTAGAAAGCCAACGCGAGTGCTATCCAGGCGACGGTCCAGGCAGCCGCTTCACCAAACTTAACCACATGGTCCTTTTTGTTGAAAACGCCCAGATCTAACAGCAGCATTACACTGATCACCAGAATAAAACCTCCAAAAAACAGCACTTCGTTGGAAAACATGAACAAGCAAATTTAGTTTTGAAAGAACAGGCCGGACTCTTACCAAAACCGGGCCATCCCAACGGGGCAGCCCCGGCGAGCCGCAGCCTACGTGGGTTAAAGGAGGCAAAGGTAAGCAAAATATGAAGTGGATAGGCGAAAACTGACGGACGGTAAATGAAGCATGCATTACGTCTGTTTCGGAAGGATAAACATTTTTAAGAGGCAAACCGCCTCAATTCACCTCCTGTGCTGTTTTTTGGTCAAAAAAATTTTCAGCGTTGATCAATTGATTTACAATTTGTTAATGTTTTTGCGCATTTTTTTATCAAATATTTTCATCAAAAAACTTGCGTCAAATAGCAGACATCCCTACATTTGCACCACAATAATCGGGAACGGTTATGAAAAATACGCGAAAGTAGCTCAGCTGGTAGAGCGCGACCTTGCCAAGGTCGAGGTCGCGGGTTCGAACCCCGTCTTTCGCTCAGAGAGAACAAAGCACCGGAGACGGTGCTTTTTTTCTCTTCACTGGTACCGGTACCTGGCTTTGCCGGGGTGGTGGAACTGGTAGACACGCAGGACTTAAAATCCTGTGGGCCGAAACGCCCGTACGGGTTCGATTCCCGTCCCCGGTACTAAACGGGACTTTGGCGAGAAATCGTCCGAAGTTCCGTTTTTTGTTTTAGCTAAATCACTGTTTATCTGATAGATAAACGAGGCCACCTCGTTGATTTTTCCGGTTCGATATCCGTTTTCTGAAAATAGGAGCTTTTCGGGGAATATCGAACCAATGATTTCTCGCTTCAATAGA
>DATMSL010000925.1:0-2477 GCA_035565435.1 Dyadobacter sp.
CGATTATGCAAAATGCAAGCACCCAAACCGATGTTTTCATGATACTAAAATTTGAAATTGTAGGAAATAGAAGGCACCCACCGGAATAATGAAGTCTGGAGCGCCTGGGTCTTGGTGGGGTTATCGGGATCTGTCTGGAAGGTGATCACGTAAGGGTTTTGCCTCCCATAGGCGTTATATATGCTCAAAGCAAGTTCCGAAGAGAATCGCTTACGTTCCTTTAATTTGACGACAGCCCCCAGGTCCAGTCTGTGGTATGCGGGTCTTCTGTATTGGTTTCGTCCGGTATAATAAGGTATCGCCTGATCGTCGACTTCATATTTGCCACTCGGGAAGGTAGCAGCGTTGCCGGTGTAGTAAACAAAGTCGGCCGACACCGTCCATTTCTTCGATAATTTATACATTCCCACAATGGACAGGTCGTGGGTACGGTCCTGGGTGGCAGGGTACCATTTGTTATCGTTTACGCCGTTGATCCGAATTTCTGTTCGTGATAATGTATAAGACAACCAGCCCGTTAACCTGCCTTCATTCTTTTTCACACTGAATTCAACCCCGTAAGCACGGCCCTTTCCGAATAAAAGCTGTGGTTCAATTGGCTCGTTGCTGTTCAAAATCTGTGCATTGTCCTTGTAATCAGCGACGTTATGCATTGTCTTGTGGTAGGTCTCCACACTGGTTTCAAAAGCATTTTCCTTTAAATTCCGGAAAAAGCCGAGCGACACCTGATCGGCGACCGTCGGCTTGATAATATTATTGGTCGCTACCCATTTATCGATAGGATTGCTTGTAATGAAATTGGAATACAGGTGCAGGTACTGTGCGTTTCTTGCATATGCAGCCTTGACAGATGACGAGTTTCCCACCTGGTAGCTGGCAGATATCCGGGGTTCGAAATTGACATAGGTCTTAAACACATGATTCGACGGGAATTGAAGTGTATCAACGACTTGCCGGTGGTCGTCGAGTGTATAGAACCTGGAATCGCCTCCGAGGACTACAAAGGCACTTAATCGCATCCCGACATCTATGTTAAGCCTCCTTGTTGCCTTCCAACTGTCACTGATGTAAACCGCATTTTCCCATGTCCGTGAATTGGCCGTGTCCGATACGGCGGGGCTGGCGGTGATAATTCCGGGCGTGATGGTATGATGAATGGAATTGAATCCGAAATGCAGGGAATTGTTGGCATTCATATAGTAATCCAATCCCTCCTTGAAGTTCCAGTCTTTGATAGACGACAACATATTACCGTTAACCCCTGCGGTATTTACATGGACTTTATAACGGTAGTCACTGTAAATAAGGGAGGTGTTTGAGAATAATTTTGAATTAAAAATATGATTCCATCGCAGAGTTAGCGTGGCATTGCCCCAGTTGATGCCCAGAACATCCCCAAATGACAAGACATCTTTGCCGTAATAGCCGGAGATGTAGATCCTGTCCCTGTCGGTAAATTTGTAATTCAGTTTGGCGTTCAGATCGTAGAAATACAGGCGGTTATTCCGAACGGTGGAATCGCCGGACAGCCCGAGGAATGCGTCAGCATAGGTACGCCGGGCACTCACTAAAAATGATCCCTTGCCCTTTACGATCGGCCCTTCCACATTCAACCGGGCGGCAATCAGACCGACTCCTCCGCTTGCGTGGTACGACTGATCATTTCCATCATTCGTTTTCACGTCCATGACCGATGACAAGCGTCCTCCATACTGCGCCGGCTGGTTGCCCTTATACAGGGTAAGGCTCTTGATCGCATCTGAATTGAAGACAGAGAAAAAGCTCAAAAGGTGTGACGGGTTATACACGATGGCCTCGTCCAGCAGGACAAGGTTCTGGTCGGCAGCCCCCCCTCTCACATAAAAACCGGTGCTGCCCTCCCCTGCGGCCTTCACCCCGGGTAACAGCTGGACGATTTTCATCACGTCCTTTTCGCCAAATAATACGGGTAGCGAAGCCAGTTGTTTAACATTCAGATTTTCCCTTCCCATCTGAGGCGAAGTCACCGCCTCGTTTTTGGCTTTGTCACTAATGCGCACTTCCTGTAATGTGTTCGCTTCGGCCACTAACGTCACTTTTAACTTATGGTCCTTATCGAGCAGCACCTTTTCGGAATATCGTGCATACCCTATATAGCCCGCATGGATAGTATAAGAAGCCGCCGGAAGGGAAATGGAAAAGAAGCCATATTCATTCGTTACCGTCCCCTGTTGAGTGCCCTCGACGCTGACTGTTGCCCCAATCAGGGACTCGCCAGTCGCCTTGTCGGTCACGGTACCACTGATCGTATGCATTTTCTGGGCGAAGCCGCTTAGGCTGGCAAACAGCACCAAACCAACTATTAGTATTTTGTTCATCACGTTGAATTGAAGTCGAACAAAACTACTTTTCCATTCCTAAGGAGCTTTTGTGAATTATAGAAAGCGGGCTAACTTTTATACCAAAGACGCCCGGCATTATAGAACACTAATCTGCGC
>DATMSL010000926.1:0-7021 GCA_035565435.1 Dyadobacter sp.
TCTCGGAACGGCAAAAGTGCTTGCATCGCCCGATAATGGAATGGAAACTTCGGCAATCATACCGGGTAAAAGTTTTTTATCACTGTTAACCACGTCCATTTCCGTGCGTTGCGAGCGTAGGCGTACATCCAGCGCACCCGCGAGGCGGGTAACCTTGGCAGGGAATTGCTGGTTGGGCAGTGACTTCACTTTGAAAGTAACCTGGCTCTGGTTTTTGAGGTAACTGGTATATTGCTCCGGCACGCTCACCACCAGACGCAACTTCCGCTGCTCCACCAACGTGAAAAGCGGGAATTCGGAGCCTTTGCCTGACGGTCCCACGTACGCTCCCGTACTCACATTACGCGCGGAGATAATGCCGCTGAATGGTGCCCGGATTTCGAGGTAATTGCGGGTATCAGTGATCTCGCGGCTCGCAGAGCGTGCTGCATCGAGCTGGGCGAGGTCGGAGCGCTGTTTGGCCAGGGCCACGTCCAGATCGTTCTGGGATACGGTACCGGGCGTTTTGCTGGTTTCGAGCAGACGTTCGTAATTGGCTTTGCTGGCCTGGTAAATGGCTTCGAACGATTTCAGGCGAGATTCGCTTGTAACGAGCTGTGAGGTAAGCTCAGGCGCTTCCATAGTAGCCAAAAGCTGGCCCTCACGCACTTCGCTGCCTACATCCACATGGAGTTTTTTGACAAAACTGCTCACTTTGGCATAAATATCCACCTGCTGGAAGGCGATCAGCTCGCCGGGGATCTGGATATTCGATACGAGCTGTTCTTTTTTGAGCGGGAATGCGTCTATAACGGCAGCGCTGACGCTAGCTTCCGCTGCTGCTTTTTTGCCCTCTTCTTCTTCGGCCCGTGACGAACCGCAGCTTTGCAGGACCGTCGCTGCGCCTGCAACGAGTACGGTCATGGCGATTTGATGAATATGTCTCATAGTCGGATAGGTTCGATGTTGTGATTAACGGGTCATTGGAACATAATACTTGCTTTCTTCATCCTCCGGATCGAGGGAAACGCTTTGCGTCGACGCTTTGCCCTGTCCCCACGCGAATACGAGCGGGAGAATGAACAATGCTGCAAATGTGGAGGCGATCAGCCCGCCGATTACCGCACGGCCCAGCGGCGACGACTGGTCACCCGCTTCGCCAAGCCCGCTCGCCATCGGGATCATCCCTACCACCATCGCCACGGCGGTCATCACGATAGGGCGGAGGCGTAGGCCCGCCGACTCTTTCGCGGCTTCAATGGCATTGCCGCTGTGCTTGCGCAGCTGTTCGGCGTTGGTAATCAAAAGCACGGCATTCGAAATCGATACCCCCACGGACATGATAATGCCCATATAGCTTTGAAGGTTCAATGTGGAGCCGGTGACCATCAGCAATGCCAGCGAGCCGAGGATTACTGCCGGTACAGTCGCAAGTACGATCGCCGATACTTTAAACGACTGAAAGTTAGCCGCCAGCATCAGGAATATCACCACAATGGCTACTACGAGGCCGTTTTGAAGGCTGTCCAGGGTGTCGGTCAATGTCTGGCTCAAACCTACCAGCTCTACGGTGAGCCCGCGCGGCAGCTCGCCGAGGGACGCCAGGGCTTTTCTCACGTCCGCTTGTGCGACGCCCAGGTCTGTGTTGTTCAAATTCGCCGTTACCGACAATACCGGCATGGCGCCGAGGTTGTCATTCTCACCATAGGTGGTATCAGGCGTGATAGTGGCAATATCACCCAGCACAGGGCGGTTACTATTGCGAAGCAGGGGAATTTCACCCATTTCCTGGACGCTGTTCATTTTGCTTTCCGGCACCTGCACCTGCACCGCGTAGCTGAATCCACCTTTTTCATCCACCCAGATATTCTTGTCGGTATAGCGGGAGGAAGACGTCGATGCGATCAGCGATCTTGAAACATCATTCATATCCACACCCAGCTGCGCTGCCCGAATGCGGTCTACCTCGACCTTCACTGCCGGATATTTAGTAGACTGCGCCAGCTGAATATCGCGCAGGTAGCTGATCTCTTTCAGTTTGGCGATCACCTTCTCTGCATATTGCTCGTTCAGTTTCTTGTCCCGGCCCGACATCCGCACTTCAATAGGGGTCGGTGAGCCCTGGCTGAGGATTTTATCGGTCAGTTCAATCGGTTCAAAAGAAGTTGCGACATCCGGCATAGCCAGCTTGATTTCCTTGCGGATCTTTTCTTTCAGCTCATCCAGGTTGGTATGGAATTCTTCATGCAAACCTACCTGCAAAACTGCCTCCTGCGGGCCTGCCATGAACAGGTAAATGGGGCTCACAGAAAACAATCCCGGGTGCTGGCCCACGTAAGCTGAGGTTACCGACACGTTTTCAGGCCCCACGAGCTTCTTGATAATATCGATCGTTTTCAGCGTTTTCTCTTCCGTGCGCTCCATACGCGTACCCTGGGGAGCGCGCAGGCGCACCTGGAACTGGCTACCATTCACTTTGGGTAAAACATCCTTTCCAATATGGCTTAGCAAGAATGCAGCCAATGCGGTAGTGATGATCAGGTAGGCGGCTACTATTGGCTTTCGGAAAGGCATTACCCGGTTGATGAAACGCATAAAACGAGCCCGAATGCGCTCGAATGCGCTGATTTTACCATTCTGGTCGAAATCCGCGCGGTGGACCAATGCTTCTTTTTGCGCGTCAGGATCTTTGCTGAGGCCCGATGCGGCAAACTCCTCGGCGTCGGTCATTTCAGAGCCGTCAGCCTTTTTGTGATGCTTCACTTTCATGATCCAGTTGGCCATTACCGGCACGAACGTCTGTGCGAGGAAGTACGAAACGATCATACTGAAACCGATCGCCAATGCCAGCGGAAGGAACAGCGACCCCGGAATACCGCCCATTGTGAATGCCGGTGCAAATACGGCGAGGATACAGAAGAGGATCAGCAACTTGGGAAATGCGATTTCCTTACAGGCGTCCCAAATGGCGAGTGCTTTGGGTTTACCCATATCAAAATGCTGGTGAATGTTCTCGATCGTCACCGTACTTTCATCGACGAGGATACCGATTGCAAGTGCCAATCCGCTCAATGTCATGATATTGATAGTTTGACCGAACAAGTTCAGGAACAAAACACCGGAGATAATCGAGGTCGGAATTGTAAGGATCACGATCAACGCACCCCGGGCGTCACCGAGGAACAGGAGTACCATCAGCCCGGTCAGGATCGCACCGATGGCGCCTTCCGTGAGCAAGCTTTTTACAGAGTTCATCACATAAGTCGACTGGTCGAACTCGTAGCTCACCTTCACATCCTCAGGCAATGTGTTCTGAATGCGTGGAATGGCCTTTTTGAGGTTTTGAACAACCTCCCAGGTCGACGCGTCGGCGCCTTTGGCAATACTCATGTAAACAGACCGCTTGCCGTTCACTAAACCGTAACCTGTGGTAATATCGGCGCCGTCTTCCACGGTAGCCACATCGCGGAGATAGAGGTTCTGGACGCCGCCTTTGAAAAGAGGGATATTTTCAAAATCCTTCACATTACGGACGGTCGTGTTGGTGGGGGTAATGTAGTTTTTATCGCCAATGCGTACGTTTCCGGAAGGCGCTGTCTGGTTGTTCACCCGTAATGCCTCGACGAGCTGGTCGGGCGTGAGATTGTGGGCGCGAAGCAGCTCCGGATCGGCTTTGACGACGATCGTACGAATGTTACCACCAAACGGCGGCGCCGAAACCAGACCGGGAATGGAAGTAAATGTCGAGCGTACATACACGTTCGCGAGGTCGAGCAGTTCATTGTTGCTGCGCTTTTCGGAGCTCAATACGAGCTGGCCCACAGGCAATGTGGAGGCGTCGAAACGGATAATGAACGGCGGGTTGGAGCCCGGCGGGAAAATGGCCTGAGCGCGGTTGGTGAATGCACTCAGTTCTGCCGACGCCTGCGCCATGTTGGTACCGGGGTAGAAGTTCACCTTCATCAGGGTAAGTCCCTGGATGTTCTTCGTTTCGATGCTTTTGATGCCGTTTACATAAAGGAGGATGTTGATATATTGCTTGGCGAAGAAGGTTTCCATCTGATCGGGCGTGTAACCCCCGAACGGGTGGGCGATATACATCACCGGCAAGTCGAGTTTCGGGAAAATATCGACCTTGATCTTCCGCACCGCATCGATACCGAAAAAGAATAAACCGGCTACTATCACCATGATGGTGATCGGTTTACGTAAAGCAAAACGTATTAAATCCATGTTACGAAAATGTAAATTGTAACGGTACTACTTTATTGGTGACCGATATGGTCAGGTGTTATCAGGTGTGGTCATTTATTGTCAGGTGTGGTCAGGTATTGTCATTGGTAGTCATTTATTGTCAGGTGTGGTCATTGACTGGCCGTAATATTGAGAGAAAATAAGAAATCGTTCATACACGTGGCGTTACCAATGACAAGTCCTGACAACTCTTGACAAAACCTGACTATTCCTGACAACAAATGACCACCTCTGACTATTTTCAAGCTCCTAAGGTTACTGGTTCAGAAAGATGCCAATATCGCCACTCGCAGCCGCTTTGAGCAATACTGCCTGCCAGATGTTCGTAGCGGCGATATCGCGGCTGGTTTCGGCACGGTTGAGGACGTAGAGCGCCTGCGTCATGTCCACGATATTGCTGAGGCCGTTTTTGTACAAAACACTTTTTTGCAAATAGGCGTCGGAAGCCGATTGTACCTGCACGGGAGCCTCACGGTAATTGGCGATCGCATTACTGATCTTCGTTTCCGAAAGAATGAGCTGGTTTTTCAGCTGTTGATCGGCCAGGTCGTATTCCTCTTTCAAGGCGTTAGAAACAAATTTCTGCGACATCACCTGCTGACGTGTGCGCAAAACGCTGGTCATATTCCAGGTAGCGCCGATACCGAGCAGGTAATTCGCCCTGACGGGCTTGATTCCTTCGAAATAATTGTGGGTATAGGCCGTCTGGTCCTGCGCATAGCTCGATGAGAAGCCAGCGCCGCGCCCCTGAAAGACTCCGAACAGCGAGAATGTCGGCATTCCGAGGGTCTGGAAGTATTTAGCTTGCTGCTCACTGACGGCAATGCGGTTGGCATAGAACTTCAACAACGGGTGGTTTTCATTCCTATTGGCCGAATCGGCAATCGTGCGCGGCATGCGGGCCAGAAGCAGGGTATCGAGGTGGAAACGCTGGTCGGTAATACCCATCAGTTTGGCTAGTGTATTGGCCTGTTCCTGTTCAAAATCCCTTGCCTGTGTAATGCTGATCTTCGCGTTGGATACTTCTGCATTGGCCAGCGAGGAATCGACGCCGGGGATCAACCCGTTTTTAGCGCGGGTAACGACCACGGTTTTTAATGCATTAGCGCGTTCCAGGTTGTTTTCCCAGGAGCGGATCAGGCGTTGGGCGGCGAGGAGGTTCAGGTAAGCGGCCGCTACGCGTACGCTGTGCTGGAACTGTTCCTGTTCGAGGTCGGCGTGGTCGCGGCTCACCACTTGTTGCGCCACGTTGATCCGCTCACGTGCCCGGCCGAATGCGAAGAAATCCCAATTCACATTCGTCAGGTACAGCGCCCCGAATGCCGAATTCCAGTTCTGGTGGGGCAGCGGCAAGCCGGAAGAGGCCACCGAAAGCCCGAGGCCGTACAGCGGGCCATTCTGGCCGTTGATGGTACCATAATCCTGCTGAGCCGACAGGTTGAGGTTGGGGAGGTATTCTTTCTTGCTTTGAAGAACCGTCGCTTTGGAGGCGCTGAGGTAGTTGTTCTTGGCTTTAATGCTGCCGTAGTTGGACACCGCCGTTTCTACGGCCTGTTGTAATGTAAGCGTTTGGGCACTCAGTTTTTCACCGGCTCCAACCAGCGAGAGGGTCAGAAACAGGGAGGGGAAATACTTCTTCGATGTCATTTGCATTCAGAATTATATGGCAACTGAACCGGGGCGAGTGTGTGGGATCAAAAGATTGGCTTCCACTGCGGTGGTCCGCCACAGCGGTGGTCCGCCACAGCGGTGGTCCGCCAGGCCCGTCGGATTGCTTCGCAAAGGTAAGTCGAGGTCCTGTGGCAATGTTTATTACTTTCAAACAATATCTTATAAAATTCAAACATCCCTAGCGTTCGTGAACTCGGTAGGATTTGGGGGTAGTGCCTATTTGTTTTTTGAAAAGGTTGTTGAAGTAGGCAGGGTATTCGAAACCGAGGCAGAATGCGATCTCGGCGACGCTCCAGTTGGAATGCCTGAGCATTACTTTGGATTGCGCCAGCACACGGTCGATAATGTGTTCGGTGGTAGTTTTTCCGGTAATTTCTTTCAGGGCCCGGTTCAAATGATTCACATGCACGCCAAGCCTGGTAGCGTAGTCTTTGGCGGTTTTCAGTTTGAGCTTGTGCTCAGGGGATTCGATCGGAAACTGGCGTTCGAGGAGCTCGTGGAATTGCGACGACAGCTTGGCCGAGCCATTCACGTGTACATCGTTTACTTCGGAAGGCTGCATTTTCATGGCCTCGTGCGCGAGCACGTTCACGTAGTTGCGCATGAGGTCGTACTTGTGCACGTAATTCGATTCGATATCCGCCTGCATTTTACCGAAGATGCTGAGCAGGTATTCCTGCTGCTCTTCATTGATAAAATACACCGGAATACAGTCGGTGCGCTTAATAGGGCAGTTGGATATCGTCGCCGAGTGGTTAATGGTGCTCAAAAACTGATCGGTAAACAAGCAGAAGTAACCCGACTGCTCCTCCGACAATGCCTGCCAGGAATAGGGTACATTGCGGTTGAAGAAAACCAGCGCGTTGCGGTGGATGTCGATTTCCTGATTACCGTAGGTAATTTTCCCCTTTCCGAGAATGAGCGAGATCTTGTAAAAGTCTCTTCGGGCGTAGGAAGTGTATTTGTTGCAGAACACGCGGGAGAAAACATTGAAATGACCTTCATCCCCGGTCGTTTTGTCCGGACCTTTTAGTCCTTTCGCAGCGGGGTGCGTCTGGTAAAAATGCGCTACGGTCTCATTCGGTATCATGAGCTGAAATTATGAAATTCAAATATT
>DATMSL010000927.1:0-2597 GCA_035565435.1 Dyadobacter sp.
CTGATCGAAAAACCGGGTTTTCTTCAATGTAAAATCCAGCACATTCTGCGTTTCGATTTGTGCGTCTACGATAGTCTGCACAAAATAGCGGATCCACGCGGAGATATCGATGTGCTTTTGGGCCGTTTCCAGTGACTGGTAGTATTTTTTTTCGCCCGGCCACGATGGTCCGCGACAGACTTAGCATAACCGGTCTGCCGAGTGTTTGCGACAAGGCCTTTTCGGCGATTATGCGCCCAATCCGCCCGTTGCCATCTTCGAAAGGGTGAATGGTTTCAAAATATAAATGCGCAATCGCCGAGCGCACGGGCGCTTTGGTGATTTCTTTTGAGCCACCCGGCGCGGTATTATTAAACCATTCGATAAATCGTGCCATTTCAGCAGGCACGCGCTCGGAGGGCGGTGCTTCGAAATGGATTTTTTGCTTTCCAATGGATCCGGAAACGACCTGCATAGGAACTGTATCCTTCCGCCAGGCACCGGTGGCGATGGTGTTGCTGTCTTTCAGGAGCGTTTTGTGCCACGAAAAAAGCATTGTTTCCGAGAGTGGCTCCGCGTAAGAGTTGCGTGCATTTACCATGAGTTCAGCCGCTCCCTGAGCCTTACGGTCTTTGATGGGCTCCGGTTTTTGCGTTATGCCGAGGTTGTTTCTGATGGAGGAAACTACATCCTGCCGACTCAGAAATTCGCCTTCGATTTCAGAAGTTTTGATCGCTTCTGCAACAAGCGTGTCGATCAATGTTTCAATTTGAAGGGCATTAGGCGTACCCTTTAAAATACCGCGTATATGTCCTGTTTCTTCTGCAAAAACGAACAGAATATCCTCCATACCGGTAAGATCATACCGGAATTCAGGCCATTCAGGATGCTGCCAAATGTAAGTCATGAGCCGATTAGGAAGCTTATTCGGCTCAAATTTAGTTAAAATTTGAGCCGAATAACTCAATTATTCAGCTCAAAGCCAGTAGCAATGCCTATAATCAGTAAGCAAAATCCAATTGCCTGCCAACGCCGACCTTCTTGACAAAGACCTGACCACTCTTGACAATACTTGACGAACCTTGACAACACCTGACCACTCCTGACAATACATGACTACATCCCGCCATTGGTACCGTATAAATCACCCGATTGGACCAGTTATTGCAGCGATTTTCTGATGAAATTTGAGGTAAACAAGACAGCTATGAAACGGATTGCGCAGATAACGGACATTCATTTAATGGAGGAATGGTCGGCCAGGCATGGGGCCGATACAGATTCGAATATGAAACTGGTTTTGCAGGATGTCGGTGCGCGTGGGATCAGAGATGTGATTTTTACGGGCGATATCGGGCATTCGGATGCTTATCAACGCTTTTTTGCGTTGCTCAAAGACTTTCATTTTACGGTCATTCCAGGCAACCACGACACGTTTGCGGACATTAAGCCGCATTATTTCCCGGAGTACCTGAAAACGAAAGCTGAAATGTTTCATGCCACGGAGGATGCGTATTTTAAATACATTTTCCTCGATTCTTCGTCCGATACCATCAGTGAAATTCAGTTACGATGGCTGGAAAATGAACTGGTTA
Organism: Dyadobacter sp.; assembly: GCA_035565435.1. GTDB lineage: Bacteria > Bacteroidota > Bacteroidia > Cytophagales > Spirosomataceae > Dyadobacter. The sequence continues at coordinate 1,575 of DATMSL010000927.1, forward strand.
CGACAAAGCATGTGCTGCTTTTTATTCATCATCCTGTTTTGCAGGTTATTACTGCGGTGGATTTTAAATACCCATTGCTAAATCGCGATGCCGTGAAGGATGTGTTCGTGCGCAGCGGGCGCGAGGTCACAGTTTTTTGCGGGCATTATCATACCGATGATTTTACCAAAGAAGAGAACATTACCCAATACGTAACTCCCGCGGCATCGGTGCAGATGGAGAAGAACCCACTGGAAATTGTGATCCACAGCCGGTATTACGGCTACCGCATTATAGAGCTGGAAGGCCGGAAGGTCAGTACGCACGTGGTACTAAATCATGGGAAGGGGTTTGATGTGGTTGATTAAAACAAAGGACCACGATCCTGAGACCGCGGCCCTTGCATTCGCCTGCGTTTGCATTGCTCCCTTACGCGTTCGCGTGCGAAGATTGGCGTTGGTAACGTTTCAGCATGCGGAGGAAACGTACCATCAAAAAACTGTTGTCAAGCGCATTGACCGTGTTTTGTAAACCCAGATTCCAATCGCTTGTCGGGCGGAGGTAGTGATGGAGCATATCGATATAGAGCATTTCCACTTCCTCCATGTCGATGTCGTTACTCAGCAAATCGTGGATAATATCCTGTGCGCTTTGCGCTGACTCTGTTTGTTGATACTGCATAATGATTGTTAAGGATCGTTATGCGCAGCAAAGAACGGTGCCGCACCTGCCGTTGCTCACCTCATCATTAAGGAATGGACCAGAACCATTACGACTACGGCACCGTTCTCTGGTGCGATAAAAAAGCTGACAGCCATTTGAAATGCCTGGGACAGTAAGTCATAAAATTCTAAGTCCGATAATGATGATTTGAGCGTCACAAACTTATATGCATTTACTGCCGCTTACAACTGTTCTACACGCCCAAAACGCCATAACATATCAAGTGGCTGTTATCAATGAGCCTTCGTTGGGCGGGCTTGTATAGATTGGCACAGGGGCGCTCTTACGCGTAGGTGGTTCGGGGCGCTGGGGGTGTTTGGT
>DATMSL010000928.1:0-5368 GCA_035565435.1 Dyadobacter sp.
TTCCCGGGATATTATCGTATTGGGCCACGATTCAATCAGACATGCCACGTCGCCAACCTCTCGGATGCAAGCGGCCGATGTAACCCTTGCATGGATTAAAATACCATAAACTCAAAAACTTCGTCATCCATATTCGTCGAATTTTTTCTATCATGCGAAGGTTTGTTCAACGTGACTTTCAGCAGTATAAAAATGCACCTATTTTACCTGTCCTCTTTGCAGCTCTTCTTTTGTTTTTTCTTCATCCTCAATGCTTCTTTCGGCCAACTAATACAAACCCGGCACAGTACTGCATCCGGTTACGACATCAGACACTTTACAGACGAAAACGGCCTTCCGCAAAACAGTGTTAAATCCATCGTACGCGACTCGCGCGGGAATATCTGGCTGGCTACCGAAAGAGGCCTGGTCCGTTTTGATGGAAACCGGTTCCTAACATTTGATAATCTTGGCAATTCCTTTGCGGCGCGAAGCATTTCAGGCTTTTATCTGGATCCACAAGGTAGGACAGACGGCCTGCTGGCGATAACCAACAACCGAGCCTGGATCCGGATCAAGGATGGCAGGGCCACGATCGATACTGCTTTGAAAGGTTATCCATTGCAAAGGCCGATGAATGTTTCACCGAGGCTCAGCCAGAATGTAATCGAAGCATTGCCCGACCTCAATGAAGCGGCGCTGACATTTTATCGCCAAACTATCTGCGTCATCTATCCTGCACCGGCCGCGCGGTATTTCGCCTATGACCTTAAAAACATTGGTTATTACGTAAACAACAAAATGACCAGGGGCTTTCCGTTTCCGAACAAAAGTTTTTTCCGATTTTTCCGCCTGGGGGAAAACCTTTATTACCTGGACGAGGATTTAAAACTAACCCGTTTTTCAGGAACCGCCCGCCGGCCGGTACAGTCCATGCTTAACGGGCCGGTTTCCACAGATCCTGACTATCAATCCACAAAGCAGCACCAGATTTTTTGGAACAGCCATTCCGACCAGGCTTTTATCTATACCGGCCGGCGTCTTTACTTTCTGCAACCAGGCAAAGACGGCTCACTTGTCAGCAAGCTGATTCTGGACGGATTCGATTTTAAGGATAAGGATATTAAAACCATCTTTTTCGACACTGAGACGAACAGGCTATTTCTGGGGAGCCAGCTGGATGGCTTGTATATTGTTTCCCAAAAGCAATTTCGCACGATCGTCGATCCTTCCACAAAATCCGACAACGTGTTTTACGGCCAAGCGCTGCTCGACAATCACAGACTTGGCACGCTCACAGGCGCTGTTTTCTCGCTGGACAGCGGCAGCCTGGGTACGCTTGCACCGCGGTTGAAATTGATAGAAAAAACAATTGAATGGGACAAGTACTGCATTCACAAAGATCGCGAGGGTACATTTTGGAGTAAACGAAGGGAAACTCTATACAGGTTCGATGCCAGTGGTAAACGCGTTATTGGAAGCTGGAAAATGGCTGATGAAATTAAACAGCTCTACCCGGGCATGAACGGTAAGATCTGGATTGGTACCAATTCACTCGGTCTGTATTACATTGATCCGTCCGAGCCTGGCGCCGAGCCTCACTTTTTTGCAGGAAAGCATTTGTCCAGCATCTCCTGGATCCAACACCAGACAGCCGAAATACTGTGGGTTGGAACGGGCAAGGGCCTTTACAGCATTCATTTGCCCTCCAAAAGAATATCCCGCATTAACAAGCTTGCCGACAGTTACATCCGTAGCCTTTACATTCCCGACGGCCGTGGTGAAATATGGATTACCACATACACTGACGGCATATTTCTTTTAAAAGATGGAAAACTGACGCAGTTCCCGCTCGACAAAGGGCAATACCTTGCCGGCGCCCATTGCATTGTCGAGGATAAGAACGGCTACTTTTGGATAACGACCAACAAAGGGCTGTTTCAAGTCAAAAAAACGGATTTGTTGGCCTATACCCTCAAACCCTTCGATTTATATTATCACTACTATGCCAAAGTCGCAGGCTTTAACACCAACGAATTCAACGGAGGGTGCCAGCCTTGCGCCCTGAAAACCCCCGGAGGTATGGTATCGCTTCCCTCGATTAACGGCCTGGTGTGGTTCGTGCCGGAGCTGGTACAACCCGAAGTTCCGAAGCAGCAGATTTACATCGATGAGCCCGACGGTGATGACAGTACGTTCGTTTTCGACCAGGGCAGGATTTCCGTCAAGGCGGGCGTACCCCAAATCGTTCTGAACGTCACTACCCCCTACTTTGGAGACCCCTACAATTTGAAGATGTCATACAGGCTCTTGAAAGGCAACGAACCCATGACGGACTGGAAAGTACTCGACGAGAGCAGAAGCATTGCTATTCCGTTTCAGGGAGGAGGAAACTACACGCTGCGCGTACGTAAGGTCAACGGCTTTGGCACAGGCAGCCATAGCGAGTGGGATTTCGCCGTTTCCGTCGAAAAACAGTGGCATGAAACCTGGTGGTTCAGAGGGTTGGTTGCTTCGGCGATTCTACTGCTGTTTTACGGGATATTAAGACAACGCGTAAAAGCTATTGAAAGGCAAAACCAGGCCCTGGAAATCAAGGTGAGGGAACGGACAGAGCATTTAGAAAAGACACTCAGCGTATTGAGCGAATCTGAAAAACAGCTCGAACAACAGGTGCGGTTGCATATGCATATGATCGCCTCCATTTCCCATGATATCCGCACGCCGGTAAGGCACATGTCCTATGCGCTGGATTACAGCCAGACGCTGATTAACGACAATAAACTCGACAGTGCTGTCAGCTTTATCAGGCAGTTGAAACAGGCCGTCGAAAATATGTACCACATGGTAGATAACCTGGTCAATTTTATCAAGCCGGAGGTGAGCGGCGCGGGTAATACTGCTACGTCCGTGAAATTGAGTGACCTGATCAACGAAAAGGTTTCGCTGTTCGGGCAGATCGCCGCAGCTAATAATGCCGATATTCAGGTAGACCTGGCCCCGGAGGAGATTGTATCTACCGATCCCAAACTCCTGAGCATCATTATCCATAACCTGATCGACAACGCCATTAAGGCGCGCGACAGAAACACACTTAGAATTTATGTCCGGCACGAAGATACCGACCTGCGACTCATTTTTGAGGACAGCGGCCCGGGGATGCCCCCCGAACTGATGAACTGGCTCAATGCGACCAGCCCTGAGGACGCAAACCTTCCGGCCGGTTATGAAGGTCTCGGCCTGTTATTGTTGAAACAGGTATCAAAACTATTACGTTTAGACATATACGTCACAAACACTCCGGGGGCCTCCGTCCATATGATCTTCAAAAAAAGCAATTTACCCAAAACAACGCTATAAATGATCGGCGGTGCTTTGTTCGAGATACCAGAACTTTTTAGCAAGGTCCACGATGTTGTCGACGCCCATTTTCTTAAAAATGCGGTTCTTTTGTGTCCCTACGGTGGAAATCTTGACGTTCAGTTCATCGGCTATCGATTTAAGCCACTTGCCTGTGAGCAGCAAGCCAAGTACTTCCCGCTCCCGTGCAGTAAGCGCCGCTGTGGGATCCGACTGCATCGATTTGCCCTCCATCAGGTTGCTGAGCATCGCCTCCTTTAACCTCGAGCTGACATACTTTTTATTTTCCAGTATCATGCGAATGGCTTTGGCAGTCTCCGAGTCAAAACTGTTTTTATGCAGGAACCCGTTCGCGCCCCTGTGTAAGCAAATGGGCGCATTGGTGAGCTCGTCCCTTCCCGAAAACACAAGAATTTTCACATCCGGCTGCACCTCGCGGTAAGCGCCGATCATTTCCGGGCCGCGACTCCCGGGAATTGCAAGGTCCAGGATCATCAGATCAACCGGTGTTCTCGCCAGCACGTCGAGCCCTTCCTGAAAAGAATAGGCGAAAGCAATGGTGGAGTTCTCTACGACTGTTTTAATGATTGCTTGTACCCCTACGGATACCATGGGGTGATCGTCAATAATAAGTATGTGATACATATCGGGGTTGTAGAAGGCGGTTTAAATTTCAAGGTAAAGGTAACTCCCTGAGTTCACTTACTGAAAAATTCGTAGCGATTAGTAGTAATATTTCGATTTCCGTTACTATCTGGCCTCTCTATGTTTACACATCCTTTTGTCGAAACATAAAACCTGAAAAACTTTTATGAGATCAAAATAACTACAATCCACATCCATAAACCGGTAAGGTGCCGGTTCGAACAATCTCTATACAAATTTCTAACTCATCGATAGCTACATGAAAACAAAACGTCTATTAATCGGTATTTCTCGGAAAAAGGTATCCACTGCACTATTTGCGGCAGCGCTGCTCCTCGGCACTTCTGTTGCATTCGCGCAAGTTAAAATCGGGACCAATCCGACGACCATCGAGCCCAATTCCAATCTGGAAGTGGAGGCTTCCACTCCGGGGCGTAAAATGAAAGTGGACAAAACAACCGGCCAGATATCCATTGCCGACGGCACGGAGGGCGCCGGGAAGGTTTTAACTTCGGATGCAGCCGGCGGTACGAGCTGGCAATATCCCTTGTCCGGTGCGATGGTCAATGGAACCACAGGGGGGAACGTTAACATTACAAATTCTGCTGCCAACCAGTACTACTCAGGCGGAAGTATAACCTTTCCCAAAGCAGGTACCTATATGGTAACTGCGAGATGGATGATGCCCAACGCTGCCACAACCTATCCGTCAGGGTATATGGCTTTTATTAACACTGCCTTATCATCAAGCCCCTCAACCTACATTGAAAGAGGTATTGCTGCTGAATGGGTAGTTATAGCCGCTAGCGCTCACCACACAACGCCGTCGTTTAGGGTTACCGTTGCAGGGCCTGAGACACTCTACTTTTGGTTTTACACCGGCTTTTTTCTTGGCGATCTCCAATTTCTGGAAACCTATGCCATCGGGCCGTTTTAACACGTTTTGACAAGCCTTTGCCAACAGCGTCTGCTTCTTTCACTTCGATCTGTTTGAAGAAACTATCACCAGCTTATGGCAGAATGACCATTGGACTGAGTACAGATAGAAAACCCGATATACCGCTGGTTTGAAAAACTGCCCTTCACTCGGCAATCTGGAAAATATCTCTTCAAAAATTATATATCAAAAAACATCAATAAGATGATCACACGGTTTAAATCAATCATTGCAGGAGGGCTCCTATCGGCCGCGTTGCTAATAAGCTCCTCTCTTATGGCACAGGTCAAAATCGGGAGTAATCCAACGACCATCGATCCGAATAATAACCTGGAAGTAGAAGCTTCTACCCCCGGACGGAAAACTGCTATCAACAAAACGACCGGACAGGTGACTATCACCGACGGCACACAGGGGGCCGGAAAAGTATTCACCTCCGATGCTAAC
>DATMSL010000929.1:0-6313 GCA_035565435.1 Dyadobacter sp.
ACTACTCTTTGCATACTTATCAAACAGCCCATCTCGCTTATCAACTGACAAAAAAACTTTTCACAACCTCATTTAAACACCGTCTTCACCACCTCTCCAACCGGATGGTTAGCCGTAAACTTCGAACCCATTAACTGTGCAACGGTTTGGGCGAATTGGTCCTGGTAAACCTGCGACTGCGTTTTCATTTCGCCGCTCGCCGGGGTATCCGGGCCTATGATCGCCATCCAGGTTTCGTTGGAACCGGGCGCCGAAGTCCCGTGGCTCGTCCAACGGTCGCCGGTACCGCGACCGTGGTCGGGGTAGATGATAATGGTGGTTTTGTCCTTGTAGAACGGATCGGCCTGCATGTAATCCCAGAGGCTTGCTACCATCGCATCGACATAATGCGCGCCGTCGAGAAACGAATCGTACTGGCCGTGGTGACCGAACTCGTCCATATCGGCGAAGTCGATATGCACCACGCGCGGGTGGTTCGCCTCGATGTACGAGCGCGTCAACGCATAGGTATGCGCGTCGAAACGTACCGTTTTGCCGAAGTACTCTGGCAGGTAGTTTTGGAGTTCGTTGGCCAGTTTCTGGGCTTCGGTGAGGTTGTTCCCTTTTACTTTCTCACCGGGAATGTTCACCAGCATGCCATTGCGGTCGCGGTTGAGAATGCGGGAAAGCGCATCCCAGGAAGCGAACGTAACCACTTTGCCTTCCATACCTTTTTGTTTATTAAAGAATTCCAGCACATTCTCGTTCGGATTGTTCGGGTAATCGTTGCTGTTGACTTTCTCGTCGTAATACCCGCAAAGCGTTTCGCTGCGCCCCGGATACGAAAACCAGTATTTGTTGCGCACGTTCACGAGGTTACCCAAATCGCGGTTACCATAAAGCTGCCCATGTTTTGAAATAGTATTCCAAAAGAAAGGCATCAGCTTGTTGCGGCGCTCGGCGACGGTTTTACCCCAATATTTCGCGCTCATCGCCGCGGAATCCTGCTGGCGGTATTTTTTGGTATAAAACAAAACCGAATCGGCGCCGCGAAAGATCTCCTGCCAGCGACAGCCGTCGACGGAGATCATGACCACATTTTTCGTTTTGGTTTGGGCGGTAGCCTCAGTGCCCAGGGCTACTGTGCATAGGGCTGCCAGGATCGAGGTGAGTACAAAGGTTTTCATGATGTTAAGGTTAAGAGTCCGGAAAAGTTAAAACTTCCTCCGGACAGACGGCCCGGAGGAAGGTAAATTTTATTTAACAAGCCACATCACACCATTCTGAGTATCGGCTCCATTGAACTGCGTTTTGAGCGAAGCTTTCACATTCACCTCATTGGTCGTGTATTCCGAGGTCGGGTAAGCCCAGCGGACCGGAATCTGGTTGTTGTTCGCATTGGATTGCCCGATATCGAATGCAGGAATACCCGTTCGGCGGTAGTTGTAAAACGCCTGGCGCCCCGAGTTTTCAAAAAATGCCATGTATTTCTGTTCGAGTATTTTCTGCAACCCTTTCTCCGTGTTGCCCGGGTATGGGTTCGCTGCCAGGAATTTATCGATTTCTGACTGGGCAATGTTGTAAAACCTCATCGATTCGGTAACTCCCTTGTTGTAATAATCTGCCGCGTTACCCGTGAGCCAGCCACGATTGATACCCTCGGCAATGCTGAAATTCACTTCATGCGCCCCCAGCTGAATCGCGGGCACACCGGCGGCCGATGCTTCCCAGTAATCGAAATTAATCATCGAGAGCAGTCCTTTTCCTGCCTCTTCGAGCAACGTCGATTGCAGGTCGCCGGTTTTGCCGCCACCATAGCGCAGGTACACATCCGGGTTGCCTTTCAAAGCCTCGGCCGGCAGCGCTACCACGAGCAGGCGCGGGTCGCGGGTGGTTTTGGCAATATTGACAAAAGTGGCCCCCAGGGTGTTCCGCTTGTCGTTTTTCACCACTACCCCATTACTCGGCCACAGCGGGTAAGTATTAATGGTATTGTAAACAACCTGGAAGTTGTCCGCATTGGTATTAATGAGCGGGTATTTCGCCGGGTCGTTCACGATCGCTGCGAACTGCTGCTTCACATTCAGATCGGGGTTATCGTCGGCACGCTTGCTAAGACTGATGAGCACACGCAGGCGGTATGAATTGATCAGCTTCTGCCATTTGGCGAGGTCGCCGCCGTACAAGTAATCACCCGAGATAGCCGGCTTTTTCGCGATGAGTGCAGGCATTTCAGCATTGGCCTCATCCAGCCATTTCAAAACCTGAAGGTAAATATCCTTCTGGCTGTCATATTTAGGCTTAAAAACCTCATCGCTCACGCCTTTGATCGCCTCCGACATGGGCACATCGCCGAACATTTCGGTGGCGCGGCTATAAAAATACGCTTTGAAAAACTTTGCCAGCGTAAGGTAATGCGCGCCGACGTCGCCGGTTTTAGCAGCTTCGATCTCCATGCGGCTCACATTGCGGAGCGAGTTGTAGAAAACATCGTAAGAACCTGTCGTCCAACTGTAAGCCTGGCCGTCGTAATAGGCCTCGTTCTGCGTCATGAACTGGTTATGACGGTGATCGGTACTCCATGGCGAATCCCAGGTGTTATTCAAAACCCCTGTGAGAATAAGGTCCGCGGATGGATTGGTGATCGCACCCGGGTCCTTTTGCAGCGTATCGATATCCTGGCAGCTTCCCAGACCGAGCGCCAGCGATAATATCATGTATTTGATCTTTTTCATTGGTAATTCCGGTTAGAAAGTCACATTCAAATTGGCCCCGAAGCTCTTCACAGACGGCGTCTGGAAGCTGGTAATCGTGCCTGTAAACTGGTCGAGGTCGATGTTTTTGGTATATTTTCCTGTAAAATACAGCAGGTTACGTCCCACGAGCGAAAGGCTGGCCGCCGATGCGAAACGTGTTTTGGAAAGCAGTTTCGCAGGGAAATTGTAGGTCAGCACGACTTCGCGCAATTTCACATAAGTACGGTTCTTGGCAGCAATGTAATTAGATTGGTAGTAATTCGTCGCCCAGGCCTGCCATAACACAGGCACATCGTTCGGGGCAAATTCGCGGGTGTCCGAGATCACATTCCCGTCCTGATCGGTGTTCAGCTGTCCCTTCACGATCCGTTTTCCGGTGGTCATGACAGAACCCTTGTAATCGGCATTATCGCGGTTTTGCCAATCTTTCAGGCGGTATTCATTTGCTGATTCCGGCGCTGTACCGCTACCAAATTGTTTGGTATACATATAGTTGTTAACCTTTCCGCCGAAACGACCGTCGACCTGGAAACTCAACGTGAACGACTTGTGTGTGAACGTATTGTTAATTCCCGCTGTGAATTTATTGTCGTAATATCCGATTTTGGAGTTGTAAGGATTGTAAGCAGGCATCCCGTTCGAACCGACGATGATGTTACCGGTTTCATCCCGCTGGAAATCTTTGATATAGTAAGCATCCTGACGCTCTCCAACGTGAATGTTACCATCGCGCTGCTGCACGCCGTCGATCTTGTCGAGCCATTTGTGGTTCAGCGACCAGTTGGCCGACACATTCCAGGTAAGGTTTTCGTTCTTCACAGCCGTTCCGTCCACACCCAGTTCGATCCCCTTGCGTACGTAAGTGAACGCATTGCGCTGCACGCCCGACACCCCCGAGGTCACAGACGTTGGCACGCTCACAATACCCGGGCCTTCCACGTTTCGGAACACCGCTGCGTCGAAACCGAGCCTGTTATGCAGGAAACGCATTTCCAAACCGAGTTCGAAGGTTTTCACACGGGCCGCTTGCAGGTTATCGCTGTAAAGCGTGCCGGTGTAACTCACGCCGGTGTAAGAGTTATTCCATGGCGTCGAGCTCGTATAGGTCGGGAGCAGTTTGTAGATATCGTATTGAAAATTCTCGTCCACAAAATCACTCGCGACGTTGGCATAGGCACCGCGTACTTTTGCAAATGAAATAGCCTGCGGCAGATCAATTACCTCCGAAAGCACCGCACTCAACGAAGCCGACGGGTAGAAATAGGTATTGTTCTTCTTCGGCATCGTGCTCGAACGGTCGGCGCGACCTGTGAGGCTCAGGAAGAGAAAGTCTTTATAATCCAAATCCACAAAACCATAAACACTTCCTACCCAGCGCTTGGCATAGTCGTTGGTAGACGTTGAAGGCTGTACGGAGTTCGAAAGATCGTACACACCCGGCACGAGCAGGCCTTTGGTGGTCTTACCGGTGAGCGAAGTCACTTTCACCGAGCGGAGGTTTCCGTACAGCGAGGCATTCAATCCAAAGTCCTGACCGAAGCGGTTCTCGTATTTTAAAGAAGTTTCTGTATTGTTCTCCCAGAACGTATCATAGATTTCGGAGTAGCCGCCGGCCTGGTTCGGGAAACCGAAATTGTAAAGGTTTGACGAAATTGGCGCACGGGTGCTGCGGTTGCGGTTCCAGGTGCTCACGTTGGTGCGGGCATTGAACGTCAGCTTGTCACTGATTTTGTAGTTCATTTGCGCAAAACCGTACACATCGTTCTTGTAATAGGTTTTCAGTGCTTCATAGGCGGTCATCCAGGGGTTATCGTAAATGGTATACTCCCGGTTGTATTGCTGCGCGTGCTCCTTGCCGGGCTGCCAGTAGTTGCGCAGGTCGTTCACGTCATAATCCACCCCGCCCCACACGGTAAATATGTAAATAGGGCTTGCAGGGCCGTAGTCGAGCGTCGGGTAATTGGGCGAATACTGGCGGTTGTAGTTGATGCTCGCGTCGAAGCGCAGCTTTTTGCCTGCATTGATTCCCCCTGAAATGTTCACGTTTGTACCGCCAAGCTTGGTGTTCGGCATCTGGCCGCGCTGGAATGTCTGCGAAAGCGAGAGGCGAAAGTCACCGAATTCATTTTTACTCGAAATAGCCAGGTTATTGGTGCTCAGCAAGCCGTTGCGAAGAAAATTGGTGAGGTTATTTTTTCCTCTCGCCAGCCACGGAATAGGCACCAATTCACCGGTTTTGGGATCTTTGGGGCTATTGTATTGGGTAATGGGCTGCCCTTCGAAGCGAGGGCCCCAGATGTTGTAGTCGTTGTCGTTGATCCCGCCGCCGCGACCATCCTTGAACGCATATTCGTAATCGCTGCCCGGACCGTATTCCGTCTGGTATTTGGGAATTGCATTAAAACCTGTTTGCAACTGGGTACTCGAATTGAAATCGACCGTAAAACCCTTCTTCGCGCCGCTGCCTTTTTTGGTAGTGATGATGATCGCCCCGTTCTGACCGCGGTTACCGTACAATGCTGCTGCACTGGCTCCTTTCAGAACGGAATAAGTCTCGATGTCGTCCGGGCTCAGGTTCCAGGAATCGGTGTTCATCGGCACGCCGTCGACCACATACAATACCCTGTCGCGGCCACGCAGGGTCACCTGCGGGCTGGACAGCAAATCGGGGCTCTGCGCGATGGTAAGGCCGGCCACCTTGCCCGTCAGCGAGCTGATCGCATTCGGCTCCCGCGCTTTCACCATGGTTGCCCCCTTCACTTCCGAAACCGAATAACCAACCGCCTTTTTCTCCTTTTTGATACCCAAAGCAGTGACGACCACTTCATTAAGCTGCCGCTGATCGGCCGTCAATGCAATATCTATCACCGCTCTGTTTCCGACCGCCATTTCCTGTGAAATGAACCCAAGGAAGGAAAAAACCAATGTATCCTTCTCACTATCAACCCTTAGAACGTATTTCCCGGTAGCGTCGGTCACCGTCCCGCGCGATGTACCTTTGATGAGGATATTCACCCCAACGAGCCCTTCCTTGCCTGCTCCTTCCGTTACCCTGCCGCTAATGGTCCGTTCATTTTCAGTCGGGTTAATTGTCGAACGTACAAGTTTATACGTATGCTCTCTGGCGAGAACATTTCCGGGTGCAGGCTTGGCTGCATCATAAGCATGCACTTCGGTACGAAGTACCGCCGAAAGCCCCAGGCACAGCGTGAGCGCAACAGACCAGCACCCGCCAGGGCGCTTCCGCTCTAAAAACGTAATCTTTCTTTTCATAAGTGATTGTTAATTAGCTGGTATTTCAAAGTCAAAAGGATTCCATCAAAGGCCAAAAAGCCTTCTTGCAAATGAGCACGCAGTAAACACGAGCAAAGCGCTGCACTAGCACCTGTCAGCCTGGTGCCCAAGTAGGATTGCCGGGCATATTAATCCGGCCAACAGCGGTCGTCCAAAACAAAAGTTTGCGGTTAATTCATGTACAGTCTGGATTGTGAACAAATACTAAACAATCTTTGATTTATCACTACTTCAAAATATTCTGCGGCTGAAACCTAAAAGTAAAGTATAATTAAACAACTCAA
>DATMSL010000930.1:0-6682 GCA_035565435.1 Dyadobacter sp.
TAACTATTTTTGAAGATAGGGTCAGGCTTTAAGCTCTGAACAGCCTCGATTGGAAGTTTACACAGTTAATGAGATAGTCCCACCAGTAACGCGCTTCGACTACGCTCAGCGTGACGTTTTAATTATATTTCATACAATCTCTTTTTGCTTTCTTATTTCAATTTAACTGCATACAACGCATTACGCCCGGTAATGAAAAGCGTATCGCCTGCAACCGTCACTGTGGAAGGTCTTTCCGGCGTTTCGATCATATTAATTTCCTTACCGGTAGGATCGAATACATACACCTGCCCATCCGCAATATAAACGTTACCCTGGCTGTCCGCCGCAGAGCTAAACTCCCCTTTTTCAGCAAATAAATGGGGCTCCGACAAATGTCCTTGCGGGCCTACATTGAACCGTACGGTTCTTTTCAAATACTCGTCGGCGCCGTACAATACTTTTCCGGGCGCCCCCTCCACCAACGCGTTCGAACGCGCCAGATCGTACACCACAGGCACGATCGTCACACCATCCGGCGCCAGCCAGCATTCTTTGAACAGATTGGTGCTTACCTTCAAAAAATCGCCCGAATCACGGCGGCGATTGGATGGGTTAAGCGTTTTGACAATGCCCGTAACTCTTTCAACAGCCACTTTTGGAAGCAAATGCATAGTTTCTTCCGGCTGGTCGGGGTTCATGGCATACACCAATGTGCCAAAGCCGCTGTTGCCCCAACCGCTGAAAGAGGTTCCTGCTGCATCAGGCGGATTGGGGAACGCTTCCGGTTTACCATCGACCAGATAACCGGGTTTGGGAACATATTTGAATACCACTATCAGATTGTCCTTCGTATCGACACCCAGTGAAAGCGGTTCCCATGGAAAATCGGCCACGAGGCTTAGTGCATTCGTACTGGCCGACCATTTATAGATCCTCCGCGCCCGCGATTCGCTGAAATACACATTACCCTTGCTGTCATGACAAATACCATCTGCAAACTCGAAAGCCTTTGCCAGTTGCACAGCTTTTCCAACCTTTAAATCAACCACGCGCGGTTTCGGATTATCAATTATCAATCGGTTGAATTCCCACGGACGTACTTCTATACCCGAATTAACATCATATAGGGGCACTGTCGACGGGTACTTGGTCTGGCTATAGTTATGCACATTCAAAAATTCCAGCTTCCGATTGTTCCAGGAGCGGATTGAATGCGGAAAAGGCGTGCTCACGCGGATCACCCGGAACATGTACAGGTTTGCAAAGAGCATATTATCACAAGATTCGATTTCCAGTGGCTGGCAACCCGAACTTTCCTTGCTCTCCTCTTCGAGCTGTAATGCGTAAACCTTCCAGTTGGATACATTCCTGAATCGCACCTCATTCCGTACATGATGTTCTACCGACATCGCATACACGCGGCCGGGCGTGGACGTGTTTGATACATATGTACCCGCGGATGCGAAGGTATTCGCGGTCCAGATGTTCTTAAATGTGCCACCGCCGCCATTAGTTATCCAAAGGCTCCAATACTGCGTGTCCCAATGCTGCTCATTGCCCACGTGCGAGGCATTATTCAGCCCCTCCTGTCGCGGACGTTTGCGGGTGATATTACCGTGGCCACCCAGAAACTTTACATCATTCACATACGAATCGGCGCCAGCCATCCATTTCAGGCCTACGGCCCGTGTATTGCTCGCTGCGGTTGAAATACCTATGCCAGTGAGAGTATTGCTCCCGCCCTGGGACGATTCCACCATCGGTTTCGGTGGGCCGAAACTTCCGAATGCCTCGGTGTTATCCTGCAAAATAAATTGGGTTGAAACCGGGTTGAGGCCGATCAATGCCGTTTTCCCTTTCAATTTCAGGGTTTCGGTAATGCGGTACCAACCTTGCGGAACGTAGATCGCCCCGTACTGGTCGATAGCCGCCTGAATGGCTTTGGTATCATCGGTAACGCCGTCGCCTTTTGCGCCCAATGCTTTAAGGTTTACCCAGGTGCTGATATCGGGAAAAGCCGGAATGTCTTTTGCGGCTGGCGTAGTTTCGGTTTTAAGCGTTTCGATGTCCTGCGTGGTAGTATGTACCGGCTTTGCATCGATAGCGGCCATTTGCAAGCCGTGGTTCAGACTCTTCACCCGGTAAATCTCCCCTTGTCCCGCAATTTGCTTGCCGCTGACACGAAAATGGGCCAGTACCGGTACTTTTTTACATGCTATATTCCGCAAACTTACCTGGGTATACGCATTATTTTCATTGCTGATCACCAGTGCCGGCCCACTCACGTTTTCGAAGCGACTGTCTTCGATAAACAGCTTTTCATAGAAATTAGGATTGATTTCAAGGACGGTCGGGACATTCTTCACTGTCATCCGTACGATCGTTAGCCCCGATTCCTGCGAGCGTATAGCTGCTTTCCGCTGTCCCTCAAACCAGGTATCGACCATCATAAACTGCCAGCCCGGCGATGGTTTGAAAGTATAAATACCATATTCTCCTCCGAAAAAGCGTACGTCTTCCATTTCATTGCCAACGTCGAACATCCCCGCCTTACCCGTACCTGCGTGAATATCCACGTGCGAAATGAAACTATGCTGCGCGAAATGTGTCCGCAAGGCCACCGCCGACGGGTTACCCGCGCCAATTCGCAAATCCACGTTCGACATGGCGCTGTAAAACGTGCTGGCGCCGGCATCCGGCACAGGCTGCCCCTCCTTCGGAATGGAAGATGTGAACCAGAACATGTATTTGGCATTGCCTTTGTCGTGCGGGTATTCCTCCTGAAAACCCGGTGCATTGTCGGCCAGAGCAATGAGCGGCCGCTTTTTCCCATAACCGATCACACGCACGGCGGTCGGAATGTAAATCGTCTTACTGATCTTGTACGTGCCCTCGGGAATGAACACGATCCCGAAATTGTGGTTGCTTTTCACCTCATTGATAGCCCGTTGCAGTTCGTCCGAAACGTCCGTACGGCCATCATTGGTGATTTTGAAATTTTCAGAGGTAAAATAAGTGGCGTCCTCGTCGTTCAGCCTCGCCTGGTAAAACGATTTGCTTTCAGGGACGAGATTAATCTTCGGCTTTTTCTTTTGCGCAAAGCCGATTTGCTGCGCTAAAACCATCAGCGCAAGCATTAAAATTTTATTCAGCATATCCGTCTATTTTTGCGAGGCCCAGAGAATGGCGTTTTTGAAAATGGTTTTGTACACGGCACTCTCGAACAGCACCGGCGAATGGCCCATGAAAATGTACACATTCCTCGCCTTCTTTTTCGGGTTCGACCATATGACCGGGTGATCGCCCATTTTAATCTTTGAATCGGGCTGATAGGTCGATTCGTCGACGCTCGCAATCACTTCCACATTCGGCCGCGGGCTTTTGTCGTAGATATACCATTCCTCTTTTTGCACCGGAAACGACGCCGGTACACCCTTCATGACGGGGTGCTTGCCATTTTCCACTTTCACCGTCGCCGCTGCAAAATCGGCAATGTAGTTTTGGTAGCGGATAACGCCCATAAAATCCGAAAACCAGGGCCATATCTTGTACCCGTCGAACTCACCAAGCAGCGTGGCATGATGAAAACCGATCCAGCCGCCCTTGCCTTCGTCGATATATTGTTCAAATGCCGCAACTGCCTCCGGTTTCCAGGCATAAGGCACATAGTCTAGCTGGATAATGAGCTGATATTTCGACAAAAATGCCTTGTTAATCGGGTCTGTTTTATCGATATAATCGACGCTGAAATGCTCTTTGGCAGCCAGTGAATCCAGCCATGGGCGGGCAGCTTTGGAATAGGCAATGTGATGGCCGCCCGGCTCGGCCATCGCCAGAACGCGAAACCTGGGCTTGGCCTGCGCCCAGGCAGCCGTCGTGCCGGCGATAAGCCACAGCACGACGTAACAAACCGGGATTTTCCGGAATACATTTTTCATTGGATTTAGGATTAAGGGATTTAGGACTAAAAGGTATTATCTTATCATCAGCGCATTACCGGCAAAGTAATGCTACTGGCGTTCTTCGCATCGTGATGGATCGTGATCCGCGATTTTTGAAAATCCGATTCGGCTGCTTCGAAAATATTCATGAATTTCTGCGGGTTACGGTCTACCAGCGGGAACCAGCTGCTTTGTATCTGCACCATCACCCGGTGGCCTTTTTTGAATGTATGCGCCACTTCGTTCAGCTTCACAGTTACCTTTTCGATTTTGTCCTTCGCAAATGGCTCCGGCTTCGAGAAGCTGTTCCGGAATTTTCCCCGCAGCACTTCTGCCCGCACCATTTGCTGGTAGCCATCCATTATTACTGGTTTATCACCCTCTTTTGGTCCCGGCACTGTGGATCCGGCAGGCCACACGTCGATTACTTTTACGATGAAATCCGCATCCGAGCCGGTCATGGAAACCATCAGATTGGCTACGATTTCGCCGGTTAATGTCAAATCCTCAGTCAAACTGTCCGTCTGGAAACTCACCACATCGGGCCGGCGCGATGCGAACCGCTGGTCTTCCGCCATGTATTCGTTGTTTCTGTGCCCGCTGATCACATTGGTGTAAGGCACTGGTTTAGCGGGGTCGCTTTCGTAGGTTGTCGAACTAGGCTCCGATAACAGTTTTGCCACAGCCATTCCCCCGTTTTTAGCGAAATAATAAGTAGTAGGCTGGCTGTTTTTCGGCGGCCACACGTCATAGTTTCGCCACTGATTGGAACCCGTTTCAAAAACAGTGACCTCACCCTGATCAAATGCCCCCTTCCCTTTGAGGTAAAAATTGAAAAACTTAGTCTCGATCTCCTCCTGGTAATATTTGTTCACATCGGCGCCAAACTGGTATTGCGCGAAGCCCTTCCAAGCGGGCGCTGCCCAGCCCCCATGCGTCCAGGGGCCCATTACCAGCCGGTTGTTATTGCCCGGGCTTTGCTTTTCGATCGCCGCGTAAGTCTTCAATGCGCCGTACAAATCCTCGGCGTCAAACCAGCCTCCTACCACGAGTACCGCCGGTTTGATGTTTTTCAAATGGTTTTTTATATTCCGCGACTGCCAGAATTCGTCATACACGGGATGCGCCGTCGTCTGCCTCCAAATGCTGTTCGGATCGGCGAAATACGGAGCCGCATTGCTCTTTTTCAATGGCCCGAAATCGAGGAAATACTTGTAAGCATCATTATATTCCGCATTAAAATGACTCTGATAGTTGGTACCGTCCTTGCTTTTGGGACCGTCGAAGCCACTGTAAAAGCCAAAGTTGTCCATCAGAAAGAATGCCCCGTTGTGGTAGCAGTCGTCGCCGATAAACTCATCGGACATCGGCGCTTGCGGTGAAACGGCGGCCATGGCAGGGTGCGCGTTCGGCAATCCCGCGGAGGAATAGTAGCCAGGAAACGAAATGCCCCATTGACCTACTTTTCCATTGTTTTTAGTGTTTTTTAAAAGCCATTCGACCGTGTCATAAGTGTCGCTCGATTCGTCCACATCTTTATTACTCTTCTTATTTTCAATCGCCGGTGTCATTTCCCGGAAGTTGCCTTCGCTTTTGTAGCGGCCACGCGCATCCTGGTACACAAAAATGTATTTCTCACGCATCAAATGCACATTAGGTCCGAGCGCACGACGGTAGTTGTTCTCGCCATAGGGCCGCACGGAATACGGCGTACGCTGCATAATGATCGGGTAAGCCTGCGAATCGTCTTTGGGGGTGTAAATGGCGGTGAAGAGTTTTACCCCATCCCGCATGGTAATGTATTGCTCGGTTTTGGTGTAGTTGGCTTTGACCCAGCCCGTATCCGGGGCTGATTGCTGGGCGACCGCTACCCACGATAAAAGGCATAATAAATACAGCAATACATTTCTCTTCATGACCGTTTGGTTTTGTTTGGATTAGTAAATTCAAAAATACGTAAGAAACCGTACATTCGTCCAGTTTAAACTTTCATCCTCCTCCACATGCTATGCGTAAACGGATCATTAAATTTTCCTTCATGCTATTCTTCATTTTTCTGGCATTAATCGCCATTGGCGTATATGCATTCATGCAGCAGCCTTTATTCGGAAGACACCCTTCGGGCGCACGGCGCGAAAGAATCCAAAAATCGCCACACTACCGCGACGGGCAGTTTCAAAACGAGAGCTTCACCCCCGATCTCACCGAAGGCAACAGTTATTTAAAGGTTTTCACGAAGTTTTTTTTCGGCAAAAGCAAATACAATATCCCCGGCGCATTGATCCCCTCTCAAAAGACAGATCTGCTGCATTTGAAACCCGAAGAGAATGTACTGGTATGGTTCGGGCATTCGTCCTATTTCATGCAGGTGGATGGCAAAACTATCCTCGTCGACCCTGTTTTCAGCGGCAGCGCCTCGCCCATCAAATTCACGACACCGAGCTTCAAGGGCAGTGATATCTATCAAGTGGAAGATTTGCCAGCCATCGACTACCTCTTCATTTCACACGACCACTGGGACCACCTCGACTACGAAACCATCCTGAAACTCAAAACCAAGGTAGGAAAGGTCATCACCGGCCTCGGTACCGGCGAACACCTGGAATATTGGGGTTACGACGTGGCCGATATCATCGAAAAAGACTGGAACGAAAGCGCCGACCTGGGTGACGGCTTTAAAGTGAATGTAACGCCCGGGAGGCATTTTTCCGGCCGCGATTTCAGCCGAAACCGTGCGTTGTGGGTATCATTCGTTTTGC
>DATMSL010000931.1:0-7571 GCA_035565435.1 Dyadobacter sp.
ATAGGCCTCCGGCTCATTCAATTTGGCCAGATCGAGCGGATTTTCAAGGTCGAGGTAAATCGGTTTCGGGTCCAGCGACTCGGCTACGAGCTCGGCGAGCGTTGTCTTGCCAATCTGGCGCGGCCCAAATACGCCTACCGCCGGAAAGTCAGCCAGTAATTCGTCAATTTCTTCCTTTGCTATCCGTGGTATCATCCTTGCAATTATAACACTTGATGTTAGATTTACAAGGTAAAAAAGAGAAAGAGAGCACTTAATCGGCACCAGCTAAGAGTAGCAAAACCGCATTACCTGTTTTAGTGACTATGTGATCACCAGTTACACCACCCACCTATGACAGCAAAATCCGGCCCGACTCTAAAACAATACCTGACCCTCCTGACCTTTCTGACTTTCATCGCCACGTCCTGCGCTGCCCTCGCTCAAAACAACGACGGGCAATTTGCAGAAGCGGAAATCGTGATGAAAAGAGCTAATGGATTCCGGGGAATCTGGTACATGAACCAGCCTTCGAACGACGAATATGTTTACAAATACAGCGGCGGATTAGCGACTTACCCGGCCAATCACCGGCCGTTTGCCATATACGCGAGGCAGGTCGACAAGACTTTTTTCTGCTTCGGAGGCACCGACAGTGCCAATTCCACATTGCTCCACAACGTCTCCTACTTCGATCACAGAACCGGCAAAGTAGCCAACCCACTGACTATTCTCGACAAAAAAACCACCGACGCACACGATAACCCTGTGATTTCCATCGACGACCGAGGTTATATCTGGATTTTTTCAACCTCTCATGGCATTTCACGCCCTTCTTATATTCACAAAAGCAAGAAACCTTTTGATATAGCCGATTTCGAGCGCGTGAATGCTACGGAGATAGTCGATGGCAAGGTGCAGCCGTTTACCAACTTCTCCTATTTTCAGGTTTATCACATTAAAGGCAAAGGGTTCATCGCACTTCTTACCAAATACAACAAGGCTGGCCAGCGGGTGATCGGGTACAACACCACTGCCGATGGCGTGCATTGGAATGAGTGGAAAGTCCTGGCGCACATTGAAGAAGGACATTACCAGATCAGCACCGAACGGAATGGAAAAATCGGCGTGGCGTTCGACTACCACCCAAAAGGCAAAGGGCTTAACTACCGTACCAACCTCCATTATCTCGAAACCTCGGATTTTGGGAAAACCTGGCAGAATATCGCAGGCGAAACGGCGCAACTGCCATTAACCAGCCTGCAGAACCTGGCTACCGTGCATAATTATGCGAGCGAAAAGCGGAACTGCTACCTGCTCGACATTACTTTCGACCAGCAGAACAAACCCGCGATCCTGGTCATCGCCAGCAAAGGCTACGAAGCCGGCCCGGCCAATGGTCCGCGCGAGTGGACATTGTACCGGCCCGGAAACCAAGGCTGGGAACACCACATTGTTACGACCTCCGACAACAATTACGATATGGGCTCGATTTACCATGTTTCCAAAAACAGCTGGCGGGTCGTCGGGCCCAGCGTCGATGGCCCACAGGCCTACAATCCGGGCGGAGAAGTAGCGATGTGGCGGAGCGATGACGGCGGCAAACAATGGGGCCTGGAAAGACGGCTTACCCGGAACAGCCCGATGAACCACTCGTACGTACGCAAGCCCGTGCATGTGCAAGACGGCTTTTATGCGATCTGGGCTGACGGTCACGGCCGGAAACCGTCGGAATCGTTTATTTACTTTTCCAATGCCAATGGCGACGTATACCGGTTACCGAGAGAAGGTAACGCACCCATGCTGGTACCCCGGCCTGTGAAATGAGCAAAAAAATTGCCGGCCTCACGACCGGCAATCCGAATTTATATAGCGAGTATGTGATTATTGTCCCTGACGTTTTTTCACGGTATGGTCGACGATCGCACCCGTACCCGCACCCACGCCCGCGCCAATCACCGTACCAATCAATGCGCCTTCTACACGTTTCTTGTTCACGATCGCGCCGGTAATGGCGCCGGTGCCCGCTCCTACCAATGCGCCTTTGGCAGTGTGGCTCCATTTCTTTTTAGCAGGAGCCGCAGCTACCGGTGCTTGTGCCGGAGTGCTTGAAACGGCCTGAGTGTGGTTTGTTGCCTCATTTTTCTCAAGATCTTCCCACTTTTCCGCTTCCTGGCGCTGGGTTTGCAGGGCGTTCATTGAATCTATAATGGCCTGTTTTTCCAGGGCCACACGCATTGAATCGATGGTTTTTTGTTGTGATTTCAAGAGTGCTTCCTGCTTGTCTGACTGCGTGTTACAAGCCGCCAGCATTGAGGCAGCCAATAACATCGAAATAACAGCTTTCATCTTTGGTGTTTTGGATGGTTATGCAACTGAATATGCCAAAACCATGCCAAACGGGCCAATCCGGGGCATTAATAACACATTTTATCCCTGCCTACCGGTAAATAACAAACGATTGAGTAAATCAACGATACTAGCTAACTTGTAGAACTACCTCGGGTCTCAAAACCAGCACCTCTTATGGAAGGCATTATCAACGACAACCTCGACCAGCAATCGCAGCGCCCCGGCCCGAATGGCCCACGGCCTTTTTTCACGCGAGGCTCCAAAGTAACTGTTACCAGCGCCGAATACGACGGCCGCGCATTGTGGCACATTACTAGCGACGGTACCAAAGTGATCGGAAATAAAGTGGAGCTGGATGCCTACTCGGGCTTGTCGGCGCTTGATCGGTCGCATTTTTTCATCTGTTACCGGCAGCAAAAAGCAGGCATTCCGGTGATCGACATGGCAGATGCGCCCGACAAACTTTTCTTCGCGAACCTGCCACCCTCTCCCGACCGCGATTTCAGGGTAACGGAGCTCTTCCCCGAAGTATGGGCTACCGGTGTGACGCAGGCTGTGAGCCGGTTGCCGGAGTCGCGCAAGCATGTTTTCGTTTATATCCATGGATTCGACTGGGAACCGGGCCTCAAACTGGAACTTGTGCCTCAGTTCGCACAAAGCTATCTGGCCCACCCCGAAAACAGCGTGGCCAATGTGCTTTACTTCGGCTGGCCATCGTACGGATGGCGCAAAAAAGCCGACGACCGCTCTATCGGCTATGGTGAGCAGTTCACACGCAATGGTTTGTTTGAGTACTTCGAAGTGCTTTCCCGGAAACTGCAAGAAGCAGGTAAAACCCTCAACCTGGTCGTGCATTCATTCGGGCACCAGCTACTGAATGGCATGATCAACCCCGGCGAAGGCCACAGCATTCCGACCGGCATTTTCGAGAACATATTCCTCATGGCCCCCGACGTAACGCATCTCGCCGTGCAGCAGGGAGGTGTACAGCTGCGAAATATGCGGAGGAAATTCAAAGGCCCGCATTTTCACTACGATTATACCCCGTTGAAACAGCTTGCCAAGAACGTCCATATTTATTACGACCCGAGCGATTACCTGCTGTATGTGAGTTCCAAACAGTTTAACCTCAATGCAAATGCTACTACCTTCGATCCCCGCCCCGACGCCGAAGGCCTTACTGTGGATTTCCGTAACCTGGGCAGCTATGGCGACGAAATCTTCAAAAACGACCCGAACCTGAAACTCGAAGACGGTTTCAATTTCTATAATGTGCTGGATATCATCAAGCAGGACGCCGGCCCGCAAGCGGACCCGCTCTTTTACGGTTTCCTCAACAACGACGACTCCGCCATGGCCAAAGCCCGCGAAGGCGATTACAGCGGCATTCAACTAGGCAAAACATTCTGGGACAGACATTTTCTCATGAACCACCATGCTTACCTGTTCAGTAGCAGGCCCGTGGTAGCGCACGTGTTGCAGCGCCTCGCAGGCGTACCTGTGCAGCCGCCCGTACGTGAGGAAGAAGCGCCTATTGTGTAAAATATGCAGATAGGTCGCCATTTCCCGGGCGACCTGTTTGGCTCTATCATTGTTTTGTAGGTACCCAAACCTCCGGCCCCGGCTCCTTACCGGACGTAAGTTCGATCAGCGACAGCAAATACTCGTTTTCAGGCTCGCCGCTTTGCTTTACCATCTGGCGAAACGCCGCTTCACCCGCCGGAAACACCGCCGTAAGGTCGAGCTTCCAGGCACCGTCTTCTTTGTTGAATTCGAACGATAAAGGCGTCTTCTGCCCTCGCACCAAGAGTTCGCCCGTGGCGAAATTACCATTCACTTTCACCACGCCCACCTCGTTATTCATCACCGAGCTCTTCCCTACCATTCCCATTTTAATGGCCGTTACCAGTAATTGCTTGCCATTTGTAGTCAGGATTTCGTCTTTCGAAATGCGATGGCGAATGATCAACACCATCAGTTTGTCCATCAGGGAAAGCTTATCGACTGTCAGTGAATCGGCCGTTTTCACCTTTTCGAGAATATCGCCGTAGTAATTAATCGTCTTCGTATCAACCCGCTCCACAGCCTCCTCACCTTTGTCATTCAGGATCGCTGATTTATAATCGTCAAATGCTTTCTTGACTTGCTGCTCTTCTGTTTGCTGGGCGTAAGTCAGTGTTGGGATCAGGAAAAATATCAGAAATGCAACGCGGGTAAAATGCTTCATGGTTTATTTGGAGTTAAAAATAGGCGGCGAAGATAGCCTGAATGCATTAAAAAAGCGACTTACCGAGAAAGGCTAAACTTTTTCAAGCATCTGTTTCAAATGCAAGTTCCTTTTCTGCAAGAACTTTCGCATGTAGTATTCCAAATACAACTTGTCAAAAAGGGCACCTAAAATACCGAACGGCACTTCATACTGAAATATATCAGTCATAACGGTGGTTCCGTTTTCGTCAGCAAAGTGATGTTCGTGACGCATACTTTTGAAAGCGCCCTTTAACATTTTATCCTCGAAAAATGTCGGCTCCGTCATACCACTAATTTCCACCGTAAGACGCTGCCTGATTCCCAGATGTTTCGCCTCCCAGGTAACAATGTCGCCTGTCTCGAACAACCCGGTAATTCGGCCTGCAATTACCCTTTCATTCGTATGAGCCGTAGATGATAAATGCGCATCAACACTCCGAGCGGCGTCAAAGCAAGTTTTAATGGGCGCGTGAATCAGCGTTGTTAAATGAATCGTTGCCATGGTTAATTCAAATGCGTTAACTCCTTCCCATTCCAAACCCCTTTGTAAGTTTCATTCAAGCCCTTGATTTCAATATAAAAACTCTGATCCTCCGCTTTGTATTCCGATTGAATGATGTTATCGCTTTGATCCAAAAATTCGAGACCAAAATGGAATGGTAGTTCTTCGCTTACGAAATGCATTTCAATCCCGCCATTATGCATATCGAAAATTGCAATGTGAAAATGTTCAGGGTAACCTTTGTCGGCATAGACTTCGTAGCCCATATCCTGCGCGGCAATCATGAAAAGCTGCTTGTGATACACCATCGGATAGCGAAAATCGATGAAAGTATGCGGCCGGAAATCCGTGTAATAACGCTGACCGTCAATCCGCAAAGAATAGCACATATCGAACGAATATTTGTCCGCGCCACCTGATTTTTGATGATAAACCTGGTTATGAAAAATCGTATCGACAATAGCCAGCGACGGAGCGATCAATTTCCCCGCCACATTCGCGGGATCTTTCAAATTCTTCGACCTGAAAAGCAAAACGCCGCCCGGCTGCGGGAACAGCAGCGACATATTCGGATCGGGCTTTTGCAGGAACGTCTGCGGCGCGATTTCCCGCGTAGTGGCCGCGAGCGCTTGCGCATTCGTGCTCGCGGGCGTGTACGAGCCATTCTGGACGTTAAAGTTGAAAGGCGCCACGACGAACTCCTGTGCCAGCGCCGGGCCCGCGCATAGGAGAACTAAGGAAAGTTGCGCCGCCCGGAGGGCATTTGTAAGGGAATGCGTCATAATACTCAGCGGTGACCGATCGTCCTGCAAGCTAATCACATCTTCCACTTCGCGATTAAAAAGCCATGAAAAATCGTCCGAAAACTTGCTCCGGGGCCAGCAAAGCCTAAATTTGATTTGTATAAAAACCAACAAATCATGAAAACGACTTTCGCCTTTTTGCTCCTGCTTGTGGCCTCGCTTGGGTGGGCGCAGCTTCCCAAACCCGATGAAATCCCGACCTCCAAGGGTCCGCTCAAAATCCAGCCGCTCAACCACGCCACGCTGGCGCTCACCTGGAACGGCAAAACCATCTACGCCGATCCCTACCAGGCCCCCAAAACCTTCGTAGGCATCGCCAAGCCCGACCTGATCGTGATCACCGACATCCACGGAGACCACTTCGACCCGGCCTCCCTCGACGCCCTCGACCTGACGAATACCGTGATCGTAGCCCCGCAAGCCGTCGCCGATAAAATGTCCGACGCATTGAAAGCCAAAACCACCGTCCTAGCCAACGGCGCTAGTACCGAAAAGCTCGGCATCAGCATTATCGCCATCCCGATGTACAACCTTCCCGAAACGGCAGAATCCCGCCATACCAAAGGGCGCGGCAATGGTTACGTCCTCAAACTGGGTGGCAAATCTGTTTTCCTCAGCGGTGACACTTCCGGCATTCCGGAGATTAAGGCATTGAAAAACATTGATGTAGCATTTGTGTGCATGAATTTGCCTTACACGATGGATATTAACGAGGCTGCCGCTACCGTGCTGGCGTTCAAGCCGAAGGTGGTTTATCCTTATCACTACCGCGGGCAGAATGGGTTTAGTGATACGGAGGCCTTTAAGAAGCTCGTGAATGAGAAGGATGGGAAGATTGATGTGAGGGTTAGGGATTGGTATACTGTGAAGTGACATCGTGCATTTGCTTCGACTGCGCTCAGCATGACATTGAGCAGATGTCAGTCTGAGCGCAGCGGCCGCCGCTGCGGTCGAAGACAGTCCATACTGTACAATCTCCCTCCCTTCGATAATAAGGGAGATTTTTGAAGTGGATTTTGTATTATAGTATAAACACAGCAACAACACGAGTCATGGCCAAAAACACATCTACATCCCTCGGTCCACGTTCCGACACACTTAATCCAGGAGACGAAAAGCTGAAACTGTTAAAGCAAGCATTGATCGCTGGGGAACAATGTGGCTGGACCGACAACTTTGATTCTGAGAAATTTAAGACTCGCATGCGTGCCAAGACTGCTTCCTATTGAAATCCTAGTTGGGCTAAACATTTCCTACACACCAACCTCCTTTTGCGCAGCTCTCCGTTTTCTCACTGGCGCAGGCTCGGGCCCTTCAACCGGGTTGAGCGTAATCTCTAATTTGTTACCCAAGCATCTCACTGTCACTTCGTCGCCGCATTCGAAGCCGGCTTCTTGCAGCCATTTGCCGCAGAGGCGGATTTCGGGCATGAGGGCGTACTTGTACCATGCGCGAGGGAAGTATTTGCGGTAGACGGTTAGGCGTCGCTCGACGGGGATGGGAGATTTTTTTCTGCGTGGCATAGTCGTAATATTTACTAAGCAATATTAGCAAGAAACGAAGCAAAAGAAAAGCCACAGATACAATCAATAATCTCTATAACAGCCACTTACAACCAATAAACATGATGTAATTTGCTATTTAATTTACACGAAATGCTAAATAATTATAGTTTTGTGTAAAGC
>DATMSL010000932.1:0-4482 GCA_035565435.1 Dyadobacter sp.
ATTAAAAAACTTAACCCTACCCTTGTTCATACTTTTACTTTTTTGTTAAGCTTCAAAGGTAGGATAAAATTTCGACGTTGTAACGGAAATATAGCATTTGTAAAATTAATGGTGGAAAGTAACTAGTTTTCGGTACCGATCGTCGTGTAAATTTTCTGAAAGCCAATCCCTTATAATGTATTTGAAGAACAGCATCGGCGGTTCATGTTTGTCGATGGCCGCCTGGAAATGCATAAGAGCCGTCGCCGTTTCGCCGATCGACGCATTAACTATGCCCATATCATAATGCGCCACGACGCTGGTTTGGTGCAGCGAGTTCATTTGCGTGAGAATATCCCTCGCGCTTTCAATTTCGCCCGACAATCCGAAAAGCACGCCGCATGCGCTGAGCGTAATGCCGTTGTAATTGATCTCCAATGCCGCTTCAAGGGCTTCCTGGGCAGCTGGATATTGTTTCAGGGTGATCAGGTTGAGGCCGGTGATCAGATGGCCGCCCCAGAACGAAGGGTCCAGTGCCACCAGTTTACGCCCCTGTTCGACGGCGAGGTCGAACCGTGCTGAAATCCAGTATACATAGGCAGCATAAAAATTGTTGATCAGCGAGAATGGTTCAAGAGTCAGCGCCAGGGCCGCCTCTTCTTCGGCTTCGGCGGGGCGGTCGGTGAGGGCGAGGTACAATGCGTACTGGCCATGCAGGTCGGCCGTATTCCAGTTGAGCTCCAACGCCTTTTGGAATGATGCCGAAGCAGCGGTAAAATCCCACTCGTACAGCATTTGCATGCGTGCGAGGGCAAGGTAGCTTTCCGCAATGGCGTCGTCCAGTGCGAGCGCCTGCCTGGTCGCCTCCTCCATAAGCGGCAAAGCCTTCGCGGCGGGCATATGCCGGTAAAACCACATGTTCAGATAGCAGGAAGCAATGCCGGAATAGGCGATCGCATAATCGGGGTCGATTTCCAGCGCCGCCTGGAAATACGAGATGGCTTTGTGGTAGTCGTCGCGTCCGCCGAACTTATTGTGGTAAAACCGTGCCCGGAGGTATAGCTGGTAAGCCTCCTTATTGTTGGTATAGCGCTTGAATGCCAATGCTGGTTCTTCACCCAGGAGCTCAATCTTCACTGCACCCAATATGGCCTGCGCAATCTCCTCCTGCACATCGAATATGTCCTCCAATTGCCGGTTGTATTTTTCTGACCAGATCTCGGTCCCGTTTCCGGCATTCACCAATCTTGCAGTAATGTGCAGGTAACTGGCCGATGTCTGCAGACTGCCTTCCAAAATATGGCCGACCTGCAACTGCTCTCCAACCGACTGCAAATCATATGCTTTGCCCTTGAAACTGAAAGACGACGTCCGGCCGGCAACCCGTAAGCCGGGCACCCGGCTCAATACATTGATAATCTCCTCGGTGACACCGTCGCTGAAATACTCTTCTTCCGGATCGTGGCTCAGGTTGGAGAACGGGAGAACAGCAATAGATATGGTGGCGGACGGCAGGTTTTCGGGCAACATAATGGATTATTTAAAGATGGGTACCGTCACGCCCGCGTCGAATGTACTCACGGCATCGTCGCCCGAGTAGGACGCTGCAGGTAACGCTACTTTGAAGAGTTGTCGGAATGGTCGCATGGCTAGTTAGTTTGACACAATAGACGGATGGCAATTAACAAAAAAACTTTAAGTAACCGAGGGGCTATTCCGGTTTATTATGCCACCACACCCTTGCGGTAGAGCATCCCCCAGCCGGCGATTTCATTGATGATCGGCTCCACGGACCGGCCGTATTCGGTGAGCTCGTATTCGACGGTTACGGGCTTCGTGTCGAGCACCCGGCGGGTGATGAGCTGGTTCATTTCCATATCGTGCAATTCCTTCGAGAGCATTTTGGCGGCAATGCCGTCCACTTCGCGCAGCAGGTCCATGAAGCGCATTTTATCGTTGAGCAACAGCGTACCCAAAATATGAAACTTCCATTTCCCCGAAAGGATCTCCATCGCATCCTTGATAGCGAGGATCTTTTTCCTGCATTGCGGCGAGGTGTTGCAAGATGCTTGTTTCTTCATTTTTGCCCGTTCTGGTCAGGCGTAAAGGTAAAACGGGGCCTGGTAGTTTCCAAGAGGTAACCGGTTACCAAAGGGAAATGCATAACAATCGGAAACTATACGAAGGGTAATTTCGGGTATGAAAAACAACCCACTGCTCTGCGACACCGAAAGCGGCATTTGCGAACTGCCGTCGGCATCTGTTGAAAACATCGAAGCCACGATCGAACCGGGACCAAAACCGGTCAAAATCATCTATTTCACCGACCCGATCTGCTCCACATGCTGGGGGATCGAGCCGCAGTTACGGAAACTGAAGTTGGAATATGGCCAACTGCTGGAACTCGAATACCGGATGGGCGGCCTGTTGCCCGACTGGTCCTACAACAGCGGTGGGATCAGCAAACCGTCCGACGTGGCTCCGCATTGGGACGAGGTGAGTCATTACTATAAAATGCCTATCGTCGGCGATGTGTGGCTGGAAGACCCCCTGCATTCGTCTTACCCGCCTTCCGTAGCTTTCAAAGCGGCGCAAATACAGGACGAGGACAAGGCCATTGTGTTTTTACGAAGGATCCGGGAAATGGTGTTCCTGGAAAAGAAGAACATCACCCGGTGGGAGCATTTGTCGGATGCGGCAGGCTATGCCGGCCTGGATGTTGCGCTGTTTGAGCAGGATTACCAAACCCGTGCTGTTACCCTCTTCCAGGACGACTTGCAACTGGCCGCCCAATGGGCTGTCCGGGGCTTTCCTACGATCCTGGTGTTCAACCGGGAGAGTCAGCATGAGAAAGTGTACGGATTTAAACCTTATGAGGTGTTCGAAACCGCGATTGCCAAAATGCATCCGGGCGCGCCAAAGGCCTGGTACAGCAAAAACTGGCAGGATTTGTTCGGCAAATACCCCACTCTCACTACCCAGGAATTTGCCGTACTGACAGGTCAGAGCTTCGATGGTGCCGAAAATCAACTCCGCACGCTCGCTAAGGAAGGCCTCTTGAAAACCTACGCAACCCCGAACGGTACCCTCTGGAAAGCTCCGGTTGCCTGATCAGAGCGCGAAAAGGAAGCCGATGCTCAATGCCTGGGCAAACTGGATTTTGGTACTCTGGTCCTTATCGTAAACCACGATAGCGCCCAGGTTCACATTCACATACTTGTTGATCTTGGCCGTCAGCTGGGCGTCCAGGCGGTTGTCAATCTCCAGCGGATCCTGAAAGGTTGAAAACATCAGGTACCGGAATTTCAGGTTGACATCCTTGGCTACGTCTTTGTCAAAGTTGGCTACGAGCTGGATGAGCGCGGCTTCCGTACGCACACGCTTGCCTATGGGAACACCGTAGTTTTTCTGGTCGGGTGTGTTGACGTACAAGCCGCGGTCGGCAACGATTGTCTGCCGCAATGCGCCCGGGGCGAGGTCTACGAAGAAATAGGGCGCAGGGCGGTACTCGATACCGATCGCTTCCGTGAGATAAGCGGGTGAAAACAGGCCGGAAACCTTTTTCTTGAAAGCGACCGTATCGGTGGCGGCACTGTATTCATAACCTGCTGCGAACTGCGAGAGGAAGTTGATGTTGGCGAAGAAGCTCCATTTCGGGGAGAGTTCGCGGTTGTATTTGGTGTCGAAGAAAATTCGGTCGACGTTCTTCCGGCTTTCCTGGCCTTTATTACGCACGATACCGTATTGCGACTGGAAATCATTGCGCCATGAGTTCTTGCCTTTCTTCTTTTCGTTCAATGCATTGAAAAACACACCGAGCGCCACGGAGTTGACGCCACCGCCCGTCCAGTTGGAGCTAAATGATCCCTGGTTGAGATTTGCCCCGAATTCGATCTTATGCCAGGCCGTGTCCCTGGCCGTTTTCAATCGGCCGGAATTAATGGTGTTGGCGAAGTCGGCTTTGTTTTGTGCAAATGCTGCTGATAATGAGAAAATAAGGGAAAAAACTATAACCGGAATTACCGTCCTTGTGCGCATACCCGAAAAAATACTATTTAATAATCGGGCGAATATATTCGGGTTTTGGCTTTTCAAGCAAGTTTTTGGGCGTTAAAATTTGCCTGAAAAGTGCCTGCACATGCAATTTGGGACGGACTTTTACTTTTTTGTGGCGGTTTTCTTCTTCGACGCTTTGGCCTGCGGATTATGGGCCAGACAAAGATTGATCCAATATTGGAAATCTTCGCGCGTGCGCATACCCTCGTCGCTCACATACACGTAGCCCTTCATGGGCCTGCTGGCAAAATCCATTTCGCGGCATCCCGGACGTTCGATGGCCGACTCGAAAGCTTCTTCACCCACACGGCACATCATATCTTCGCCGATCACCCCCACGCACATTTTGTCGTTGACCATGTAGCAAATACCTCCGAACATCCGCTTCTCAATTACATTTTCCTGCTCCGACAATGCTTCGCGGATGCGATCGCTCAATGTTTCGTT
>DATMSL010000933.1:0-2405 GCA_035565435.1 Dyadobacter sp.
AGAGACAACTTACCTGCCAAGCTGGGTTGCCTCCGCGTGGTTTCCCTACACCGACTGTATTTAGCGTCTCCGTAAGTAATTGCGCGAAATATCGCCACAAAAAATGCCTGTCTGATTGGTTAAGTGTTTGATAGTCACCAAATTGTCTGAATGGCATATTGCTTGCATTGAGAATATGAAATCGAGGTTCGTATATGTTACAGCGTTCGAGCCGGCTGGTAGTAAAACGGGTTGCTCCAAGCGGAAACGGCGAAGTCCATGGGGCACCTTAGCCTGCGTCGACAATGCAGCCAGGGCTTTCTTCGGCGATACGACCATCGATTTCAAATTTTCACACAACAACCACCATACAATGCACATTGGCAAATCTTATCGACTACGTGAATTCCTGTTCTGGACCCGGCGTAATACTTACATTCTTTTTCTCCTGGGATTGTTTCCGGTAGTTTTGCATGAGGTATTCGAGTTGAAATGGCTGAATGTACCCTGGCCGGTGGTGGCGCTGCTAGGTACGGCTACGGCATTTACCGTCGGTTTCAAAAACGCCCAAACCTACAACAGGGCTTCGGAGGGGCAGCGTATCTGGACGGATATCGTGAGTATGAGCCGCTTTTGGGGAATTATCAGCAACGATTTTTTGAACGATCGCTCTAAAAGCAGGGAGCTGACCTACCGCCACCTGGCGTGGTTGGCGGCCCTGCGGTATTATCTCCGTGAAGACCGCGTATGGGAAAGCAATGAAAAGAGCCATAATAAAGAGTATCAGCAGTTTTTTCAGATTCCTGAACGCTTGCGGCCGCTGGAAGATGAGTTAAGGGAATCCTTACCGGAGCATGAGGTTCAACAAATACTGGCTTCGAAAAACAGAGCGGGAAAAATACTTGCATTGCAAAGCAAAACGATCAAGGCGTTAAATGATAGCGGCGAAGTGATTGCTCCTCAGTATGCGGAGTTACAGCGGATGATCAAGGATTTTTACATGCTCCAAAGCAAGAGCGAGCAACTCAAAGATTCGCCGTATCCCCGGCAATATGCGGTGATCAATCATATTTTCGTGTGGACATTTTGTTTCATGCTGCCGTTCGGCATAGTGCACGACTTCGATTTGCTTAATGAAGTGGTGTATGCGCCGCTGCGCGGTTACATGGCCTGGGCGACTATTCCATTCAGCATGCTTATATCGTGGATGTACACTTCGCTCGAACAGGTAGGCGAGAGCACCGAAAATCCCTTCGAAGGCAGCGCCAACGATGTACCGATTTCACAAATGAGCCGGCAAATCGACATCGAGCTGCTTGAAATGCTGGGTGAACAGGATTTGCCGGACGAATTGCAGCCCCGCAATAACATTATTCTTTAACCCGGATTTGCGATCGGCAACAGAGGAAATCATGTATCTTTACCAGTGATACATCCATCTTTGAATTACGGTATTGATGGCAAGAGGTCCGCGATATGTGAAGGTGCAAAAAAGTGGGATATAAGAGGCCCATTGTCGTACTTCGATACCTGTAAAATAGCGCTGCTTCCATGGAAAAAGAATATGTACTTTCCGAGAACGGAATCACTGACTCGATGCAGAACCGGATTGACTCTCTGGAACGGGACCGCGCAATCCTGCTGGATTTGGGGAACGATATCACAAGAGTTCGTGAAAAAAGTGACCTGATCACGCTGTTCTCATCGAGGCTGAAACATTTTTTTTACTTCAATCACGCGGTTGTTACGCTGATTGAGCCTGGAAGAGACCAGTACAGGCTGTTTCTTTACGACGAGGCCTCGGCAGCTATCCGGAATCATAGCGAGTTTGGGGATTTGGTTGTAAGGGAATTCCCGCTCAACGAACCTTTTATCCAAAACATTATTGATGGCGGAATCCCTCAGTCGTTTCTGCTGGAAAGTGTGATGAACCAACCCGGTGCGCCGCGGTTTTTGAGGATAAATTATGAAACTGGAATGAAGGCGGTCCTGATCACGCCGCTGCGGAGCAAACTGGAAACAATCGGCTTTCTGAACATTTACTCCGATCGGTCTGAAAGCTTTACGGACGAGTTCCGGACGGTACTTAAAGGAATCGCAGGGCAACTTTCGAGTGCGGTTAGCAACATTTCTGCAAATGAAGAAATTCTCGCACGCGAAAGGGAAAAATCTTTTCTGCTTGATTTTAGTCAGGATATAGCCTCAGTGCGGACCAAAGCGGATCTGGAAACTGCAATTTCCAGCGCGCTGCAGCGCCTCCTCAATACCCGGTTGGCGATGATTCGGGTGATCGAAGACGACGGACAGACATTAACACCTTACCTCTGGGATATCTCACTTTTTTCCGGGGTGCTGGAGATGTTCGAACAGCTTACGTACCGGCATGCGACGCTGGAGGAGTACTTTTTCGCGCAGGTGCTCGCGAG
>DATMSL010000934.1:0-2150 GCA_035565435.1 Dyadobacter sp.
ATCGGTGATCAGGTGCAGGATGCGGTTTGCCATGCGTGATTTTTGAATGCATGCTAACATACCGGCTTTCGTTCACGTCCCGGGCATTGTTTCGACAAGTGCCGTCGGATTTTCGATGAAAATGCGAAGCGGGTTTTTACCGAAAACAAGGGCGGGTTCATCGAATAAATTCAGCACTCCGGATTTCGCCGGATACCTTCGCATTGCATTTGAATCCAAACGAAAACAAGAGGATGTCAGGAATTAGCGACTCGCTGTTTCATCAGGTTCCGGACTTCGTCGCGATAGTTGGGGCCGATTAGCAGCTCCTTCCCGGAAGACAGGCGAAGCATATTCCCCTCCATGCTCCGGATGTGCCGAAGCTGGACGATATGGGACCGGTGAACGCGAACGAAAAGACCATCAGGCAATATTTCAAGCAGTTTTTTGACTGTCAAATGCGTGACGATGTTCCGGTCCGGCAGGAAAATGCGTAGATAGTCGCCCAATGCTTCCACATGCTCGATATCCGCAAAAAGTACCTGTTCGAGGCGCTTGTCGGTTTTGAAATAGGCAAAGGTGGGTTCGGTCACGAAGGATTCTTGCTGTGAAATGGCCGTTGGAACGGCGGTTGGGCCCGTTGCTTTTTCGGAAACCTCGACCGTCGCCGGAAACCGCTCGCGAACTCGGCCAATCGCTTTCAGGAACCGGTCGAAAGTGATGGGTTTCAGCAGGTAATCGGCCACGCCAAGTTCAAAGCCGTCGAATGCATGGTTGGGATTCGCGGTGGTCATGATCACGACGGGATGCGGAGCTGGCAAGGCTTTCAGAAACTCGATCCCGGTCATTTCGGGCATATTAATGTCCAGGAAAATGATTTGGGGCGCCAGCGCGGGCAATTCGGTAAATGCGACAATGGCGTCGTCGAAGGTGCCGGCCAGTTTCAGGAAGGAAACGCGGCTGACATATTTTTCGAGCAGTTCCTGCGCCAGCGGTTCGTCCTCGATAATGGCGCAGCGAAGTGTATGAGACATGCGGAAATCAGGTTTGTGACCGTCTCACGGCCGGAGGTAACCGCATGAAAGTAGCAAACCTTTTCATTTAAATCAAAAACAGTTACATCATCTAACGCAATGAAATCTCTTCATTTCTTCAAAATCTGCCTGCTCGCTCTGCTCTGCCAGATGAACGGGGCAATCGCGCAATCGGATAACGGGCAATCGAAGTTACTGGCTGCCGGATGCGGTTGTAAGGAAACCCTGGAACAGGCCATCGACAAGGTAAGCCGCATTTATGCCGGGTTCAATGATAAAGTCACCGATGTGACGCGCCCGGCTTATGATAAACTGGTTAAAGACCTTCGCAGGCATGCGCCCGAGGCAAAAACCGAGGGGCAATGCCTCAAAATCCTGCAAGATTACACCGGCTTTTTCAAGGATAGTCATGTTTTCATGATTTGGCAGGGTTGGAAGAATCAAGGAGCGACGGCCAGCCAGGATAATGCTGTGCGCACGGAACTCGTGCAGTTCAAACAGTTGAACGACAGTTTTCTATACCTGAAACTCGGCGTGTTCAATCAGCGGGAAGTCAATCAAGTTGACAGTATCCTGATCGCCAACAAGGCGCTTCTGGCCAAAACGCCTTACCTGATCATCGATCTGCGTGGTAATGGCGGTGGCAACACCGGTACTTCCGACGAGATGGCCAAACTGATTTACACGAACCCTATTGTATACCCATCGTGGGACTACCGGTCGAGCAGGGAGCACATCGCCTCAAAGGAAAAGGAACTTAAATCACAAAAAGACACAACTAACCTTTACCACGCGAGAGCGCAACGGCTATTAAAAGCAATGAAAGAAAACCCGGGCAAGCTCGTGACCGATGGCGAGGATTTGCAACGGACCTACGACATTGATCCAAAGGCATACCCGCAGCACATTGCCTTCCTGATCGACAAAGGTTGTGGCAGCGCAACGGAGTTTTTTATTTATGAGGGTAAGCAAAGTAAAAAGGTGACCACCTTCGGGGCTAACTCGCACGGGGTGATGGATTACGGCTTAGATCAGGACCTTGATCTCTGCGACGGGACCTTCAGCCTGGCCGTGCCCTGGGGGCGTAACGGCTGGGTGCGGGAGTTTCGCATCGATAACGTAGGCTTCGCGCCCGAT
>DATMSL010000935.1:0-4424 GCA_035565435.1 Dyadobacter sp.
CACATTTTTAACACATTTTTAATATTGATGTTTAAACTATTCTATTGTGGGATAGGATTATTTTGCATTAAAAATGCTGATTGAAAAGCGTCTGTGATACTGTGAATTTGTTCTGAAATGACTAGAAGGAAGTGTGTTCGGCTGTGGATATACGTCCGAGAAAGAGGCTATTTTAAAAAAGGAAAAGCAGGGCCGCCTTTCGCCTCATCCATGGAAAGAAAAGCAAGATTGCGATTGATTAGGCCGGTAATGGTAATTCGGGAAGAGAGAGAGGTAAAATCCTCGGGAGGGGTGTGGGTAACATAGTCGAGAAGCCGCTCTACGGACGTAGTAGCGACGTGTAGCCGGGTGTCGGAGGAACCATAGTAAATGAACACGGTTCCGTCATCATCGAGAATCCAGCCGTTTGAAAATACGACGTTGGAAACATCGCCGGTGCGTTCCATGCCCTTCGGTGCGAGGAAGTAACCAGCGGGTTTGTGGATAACTTTTGAGGGATCGGCGATATCGGTCATAAAAAGGTATAGGACGTAGCGGAGGCCTGCGGCGGTATGCCTTACACCGTGCGCCAGGTGCAGCCAGCCCAGCCGGGTTTTAATTGGTGCGGGGCCCTGGCCGTTTTTTGTTTCGTAAACGGTATGGTATTTCCTGGTGTCAATGACCGTTTCTAGGGTTATCCGTGCGTTTTCAATGCATGGAGCCAATCCCAATGCAATACCGCCGCCGCGCCCGGCCTCGATGAACGAATCCTGGGGGCGGGTGTAGAATGCATATTGGCCGTCGATGAATTCGGGATGCAAAACGACGTTCCTTTGCTGGGCGGAAGGTGTGCGCAGGTCGGGCAGCCGTTCCCATGTGCACAGGTCACGTGTGCGTGCGATCCCGCATTGCGCGACCGCGCGCGACTCGTCGCCAGGTGCTGCGGCGGGGTCTTTGCGCTCGGTGCAAAACAGGCCGTAAATCCAGCCATCTTCATGTGCCGTAAGCCGCATATCGTAAATATTAACATCCGGCTCCGCAGTTTCCGGCATTTCGAGCGGATATTGCCAGAATTCGAATCCGTTGGTACCGGTGGCGCTTTCTGCTACCGCGAAGAACGATTTCCTGTCGTAACCTTCCACCCGGACGACCAGCAAGTATTTGCCGTCGAGCTTGATTGCACCCGCATTGAAAACAGCGTTGATCCCAAACCGCTTCATGAAATACGGGTTACTGTCAGGATCGAGGTCGTATTCCCAGAAAAGCGGCACGTGTGCGGCTGTGAGTACGGGGAATTTATAACGTTCGCAGAACCCGTCGCCGGAATCCAGCTTTTTGTTGGGCGTTTCGGTCAGTCGTTGTTTTTCGCTTTTGATACGTTGAAAACGCTCTTCGAAGATCGTCATGGCTGTTTTGTCAGGGATTGTTCAAACTCACTGATGCGGGAGATTCTTGTACCATGTTTTCCAGAGGATGATGGAGGCGGTAAAAAAAGTGATTGTGGCTATGAGCGTTTCCTGCGGCATTTTAAGAATTCCAAAAACGGGTATGGCGGTAATGGCCGTCTGTGCGAGGATGCCGAGCACTACATTGAAAAGATCTCGCGCAAAGTCATTGTTCGGTGAAAAAGAGGGGTCGCTTTTGCGGACTTCTTCCCGGACCGGCCCCCAGACTCCCCAAGGGTTAACCGTTCGGTAGAATGCTTTAAGGACTTCCATATCTGTGGGCTTTGTTGCAAGCGATCCACCCACCGCCCCGATTATTGAAATGCCCAGAATTAGGGGAAAATAGTAGAGAGGCAATAGGTCTTTAAAAACATGCGGGCAGACCAGCGCGCACACAATGCCCGCAAGCATTCCCCAAAAGAAACCTGAGCTGTTGAATCGCCACCAGTACCACTTCAGGACATTGGACGCAATATATCCTCCCAATAAAGCGGAGACGATCCATTGGAGAATGCTGTTCACATCTTTTGCCAGCAAGCCCAGCAATATGCTGATACACACGATCACAATGCCGGAAAGGTAGCTTATCCGGCTGATTTGCCGGTTGCCGGCGCCCGGATTGAAGGACCGCAGGTAAATATCGTTCACAAAATAAGCTTGCGCGGCATTAAAAGTTCCCGCGAACGTGCCCATGAACGCGCCCATGAGGCCGATCAGCACCAGACCCAGCAGGCCCGATGGAATGTAGGTATTGAGTACGGCAGGCAGTACTTTCTCGAAATCGGTACCAATGGCGGCCGAAATGCCGGGTTGACGAAAGTAAAGCAGTGCGAAAACGGCGACGCCGGTAATGAAGAGATACCGCGTGGGGAGTAACACCACATTTACGATCATACTCATCAGCGCTGCTTCTCTTGGCGAGCGGGTCGAGAGGATTTTCTGCATATCGTAGTTGGGGGCCGGGCCCGCAAGGCTTGCGAGAATGCCTTTGGCGGCCATTAATGCAAAGAAATAGCCGAAGGGTGTAAAGCTGTCGTTCCGCAGTTTTGCGGCGGCGGACGGGAGGCGATCGGACCAGTTGAGGCCAAGTTCCTTCCCGAAGAAAAGGTTGGTCCAGCCGTTGGGTATGGACAGACTATTCACGCCCGGCAACGCCATATAAGCCATGGCTGCCACCGATACGCAGACGATTACCATGATCAGATAATGCAGCATATCCGCCCATACGATACTTTTCATCCCGCCGAGCAGCGCATAGCAGGCGGTGAAAACGGTAAAGAGAATGCCGTAAAAGTGCGCGGTGTAGGCCGGCGGCAGATTGAATGGGAGAAATGTGTTAACGACCTTCCAGGGAATGAAGATTTCAATGAATTTACCCAACCCGATAAAGCCATACGCCATAAAACTCAGACAGCTCAGTAATGCAAAAGCGATGATGATTTTGTGCGAAAGGCTGGCACCGTGGCGGTCGCCGAACCGGAATAGCATCCATTCCGCACCGGTAGCCGCATTGGAGCGTCTTAGCCACATCGAGAGGTAGACCATCATGAATATCTGATTAAATACCGGCCACAGCCAGGGTAGCCAAATGCTTTTTACGCCGTAAACCACCATAATAGCGACCATCCAGGCTGTACCGGAAAGGTCGAACATACCGGATGCATTGGAAATACCCAGCATCCAGAATGGCATAGATTTCCCGCCGAGCAGGTAATCGTTTTTGCTTTTCGCTGCCTGCCGTTTGAGGTAAATCCCGATCCCCAGGACCGTTACCAGGTAGAGTAATATGACGAGGAGGTCGATCGCCTTGATGTTCATTGGTGAGCGTGGTGATCGATCCGCGTATGGTACAAACTTATTGACAAAACTGCCGTCGGGTATAATACTTTTTTATCCATGATTAGACCAATACTAACAGTTTATAGGATTTTAGGAAGGGTTACGGGTGGCATTATCAGTAATAAATTTTTAAATTGTTACCTCAATATAACATAACTAACCGATGCCAATCGCCTATGAGTGAAATCTACCGAGAAATTACCCCGTTGACCCAGTATGATTGTTTCACCGTTTTCGACCGCAAAAAGACGATCTTCGATTTCCCGCTGCACAGTCATGAAGAGTTCGAATTGAACTTGATCCTGTCAGGAAAAGGAGTGAGGCGAGTCGTCGGTGATCATACTGAAGTGATCGACGACGCGGAGCTGGTGCTGGTGGGCAACAATCTGCCGCATGGGTGGCTTACCCATTCCTATCGCTGGCAGGAAGGTATGCCTGAGATCAAAGAAGTGACCGTGCAATTCCACCGGGATCTATTCGATGACAAATTTTTGAAACGGAACCAACTGTTCTTTGTTCGCTCGCTGTTGGAGAAATCAGCCAAGGGAATCGCATTTTCGAGGGAGACAATTGAGCGGATCAAACCCAGGCTTACCAGTCTGGCACAGAAAAGCGGGTTTGATTCCATGCTCGAACTGATGTCCATCCTGCACGACCTCTCGGTCTCGCGGGACATGCGAACGCTTTCCAATAGCACATTCACCGACGAGGACGTTAATTTTAACAGCCGTCGCATTGAAAAAGTGTTCGCCTATATGCGCGACAATTACGATAAGGATGTGAACCTTGCAGATGTAGCGAAACTCGCGGGGATGTCGGAAGTGTCGTTCAGCAGGTTTATCAAAAAGCGCACGGGCAAGACGTTCATCGAAAGTCTCAACGAAATCCGTCTCGGACACGCCTCGCGGTCGCTCATCAATACAACTAACACCATTTCGGAGATCGCTTACAAATGCGGGTTTAATAACCTTTCGTATTTCAACCGGATTTTTAAGAGCAGGAATGGCTGCACCCCCAAGGAGTTCCGGGATAACTATTCGGGGACGCGGACGTTTGTGTGAATGAATTTTGAATGAGTGAATGTGTGAATGACTGAATAAAAAAGAGTTCAAAGCTTTGGGATAACCCTTGACTTTGAACTCTCCTATGAATTCGCGACTG